>WHST01000072.1 GCA_009379955.1 Streptosporangiales bacterium
CACAACGTCGGCTGATCGTTTACAGTTCTGAACACGATGGCCTCGATCCCTTCTAGCCCAAGGGTTCGAGGCCATCCTCTCCACCACCAGCCACCACATCATCGACCGCCACGCTGCGACTTTTTCAGGTCGAAGTAGCTATGGCGACAGCAAAGCGTCCACGCCGCACCCATCACGGCAGCACCAGCACCCGGGAACCACGACCCCGAACCACGATCAGTACCGCAGCCAGCCCCCGCCGCGCGACTACCGCGTGGACGCTTTGCTGTCGTCATGGCGACAGCGAAGCGTCCACGCGGTAGGTGAACCTTCAGGGGCGGCTGGCGGGGCAGCGGGCGGGAGCGCGGGGTGGCAGGGGCGCCGGGCGGGGCGGGCGTTCGCTCTAGGGGATGACGGCGGTGGCTTCTATTTCCAGGAGGTGGCTCGGGTCGTAGAGGCGGGTCACTTCTACTGTCGTGGAGGCGGGCGGGGGGTCGCCGAAGAAGCGGAGGCGTTGCTCGTGTACGGCGGCGTGGTGGCGCATGTCGACGAGGTAGGTCACCGTGCGGACGACGGCCTCGGGTCCCGCGCCGGCTTCGGTCAGGATGGCGCGCAGGGCGTCGAGGATCACCCTCGCCTGACCCGCGGGGTCGCCGACCGCGAGCACCTCGCCGTCGGCGGCGCGGGCAGTGAGGCCGGAGACGAAGAGCAGCCTGCCGGCGGCCGGGGCCAGCACCGCCTGGGCGAAGCCGGGCACGGGCACGTGGTACGAGGACACGTCGACGGGCTGCCGCGCCGCCGCCGACGATGACGGCTCAGGCATCGTCGCCGCCCGGGAGGAGGTGGGCGATCTCGGGGCGGTCGACGTCCTCCACGTCGGTCGGGTCGTCGAGGATGTGGAAGTCGGGGCCGGCGGGTGCGTAGATCTCGATGGCGGTCGCCGTCCCGAAACCCGCGCTGCCGGCCGCGTGCGGAGTGCCCGGTGGGATGAACGCGACGTCGCCCTCGGCGAGGTAGTAGCGCCTGCCGTCGACGATCACGCGGAAGATCCCGTCGAGGACGACGTAGACGTTCTCGGCCCTCTCGTGCAGGTGGTACGGACCCATGCCGGAGTCCTGGTTGAGCACGTTGACGTGCGCGTCGACGAGGGACGCTCCGTCGTCCGGACCGACCAGGTGGTGCGCGACGCCGCGGTCGAAACGCATCGGCACCTGCCTGGCGTCGTCTCGTCTCCTGATGAACGCCTCGGCCACCGTCATGCCTCGTTTCCGTCACGCGACCCGGGGAGGGTCGTCAGGTACGCCGTCGCGGCCGCCACGTCGATCACGTCCGCGTACTTCTGACCGATGTCGAAGAGGTTGACCTGCTGGATCAGGTCGGCCCGGTCGAAGGTCGCCTCGGCTACGAGCCCCACGCGGAAGTTGTACGAGAACGCGTCGACCACGGTCGCGCGGATGCATCCGCTCGTCGTGCCTCCGCAGACCAGGAGCGTGTCGACCCCGAGGTCGATCAGCCACGACGACAGCGGCGTGCCGAAGAAGATGCTGGGCTTGGTCTTCTCGACGACGAGGTCACCCTCGACCGGCCCGATCTCGGCGACGATGTCGTCGCCGACGCCGGATGACGCGCCCGCGAGCTTCCTGCCCCAGCCGCCGGCATGGGTCGAGGTGGTACGGGGCGCGTTGCGCGAGTAGATCACCGGCACCCCGGCCGCGCGCGCGACGGGCAGCAGCGAGGTCAGCGCGTCGATCGCCCGCCACGCGTACTCCCCCGAGCTCTTCGGGTTGCGCTTGATCGCCTCCCGGATCGGCTCCGACCTCTCACCGGTGAACGCGTACGTCACATCGACGACGAGCACCGCCGGCGACGTGCCGAGCCCGCCCGGCCTGCCGTACCCGGCCGCCCGGTACAGGTCCTGGATGTCGTCGCCCACCGCGTCGGCCCACGCCGTCATCACACGCTCCCGTCAGTCGTCGTCATTGCCGTACCAGAACGTGACGCGCCGCTCGATCAGCAGGCCGATGCCGTACAGGATCAGGCCGATCACCGACACCACGATGATCACGCCGATCACCGAGGCGGTACGCAGATCGGACTGCGCGAGCACAGCGACATAGCCGAGGCCCTTCGCCGCGACGGCCATCTCCGCCACGATCACGTTGGTCAGCGCGTAGGTGATGGCGAGCTTGAAGCCCACCATGAGTGCGGGCAACGCCGACGGGAGCCTGATCTTGAGGAACAGCAGGAACTCGCTCATCCGCAGCGACCGCCCGAGCTCGATCTGCTCCGGCTCGGTCGACGCGAGGCCGAGCATGGTCTGCACGAGGACGAGGAAGAAGATCGCGAACGTCGCCAGCGCGATCTTGCTGCCGAGGCCGATGCCGAACCAGATGAGGAACAACGGCAGGAACGCCACCTTGGGCACGATCCGGAAGCCCAGCAGCAGCGGGTAGACGGCCCGGCGGAAGAACGGCGAGTAGAAGATCGCGACCGCGGAGAGGAAACCCACCACGGAACCCGCGACGAACCCGAGACCGATCTCCTGCGCCGTCACCAGGCCGTGCGTCCAGTACTGCCCCGCGTCCTCGGTCATCGCCTCGACGACGAGGCTCGGCGGCGGCAGCACGAACTCGGAGACTCCACCCAACCGCGGGATCAGCTCCCAGGTGACGACGACGACCGCGAAGAGCGTCAGGAAGGCTGCGACGTCGCCCAGACGGGAGCGTCCGCGCCGACCCCTCCGTACCGCCGCGTCGGGGGTGGTGTTCTCGAGCCTCAGCTCGTCGATCGACATCCGATCCTCCAGCCCTTCAGTGGTGCCAGAACAGGAGCCGACGCTCGATGGAATGGAGCAGGAAGTACGTGCCGATGCCGAAGGCCGCGACGAACAGGATGCCGGCGATGATGAACTGGGTGTTGCTCGTCGCCACCGACTCGGCGATGCGCGACCCGATCCCGTCCCTCGGTGCAAGCACCTCGGCGAGCACCGCACCGATGAACGCCTCGGTGAGCCCGACGCGCAGGCCTGCCGCGAGGAATGGCAACGTGTACGGCATCGTCACCTTGCGCAGGATCTGCCACCTGGTGGCCTGCGAGATCCGGGCGAGCTCCAGCATCTCCCGTTCGACTCCCCTGATGCCGGCCGTGACGTTCTCGCAGACGGGGAAGAACACGAGAAGCACGATGACGAGCAGCTTGTAGAGGTCACCCAGGCCGAACCACAGCAGGAACAACGGAATGAGGATCGCCTTCGGCATCACGTACAACGTGACGAGGAACGGGTAGACCGCCGCACGGACCCGCCGGGACGAGCTGACCACGATCGCGGCGAGGACGCCGACGACCGCACCGATCCCGAAGCCCTCGAGCGTCACCAGGTACGTGTCGAGCATGCTCGTGAGCAGCAGGCCGAACCTGGTGCTGAGGATGCTCCACACGTCGAGAGGACTGGGCAGCAGCACGGTGTGGATGCCGGTCAGCTCGGTGACCGACCACCACACGGCGACGACCGCGACCACGAAGACGGCCGGGTCGGTGAAGCGGCGAACGTTCTGTGTCATGGTCGTCCGCCTCAGGCCCGCGACGGCGTCTCGTCGAACTGGAGGTGCTTGCGCACCCGGAGCGTCTCCTCGAGGAACGCCACGCTGTCGCGGATCGCCGGCCTCCTCGGCCGGTCGAGCGAGATCGTGATGTCCGCCACGACCCGACCGGGGTGGGCGCTCAGGACGATCACCCGATCGGACAGGAACACCGCCTCGGGAAGATGGTGCGTCACGAAGAGCACGGTCTTGTCCGTGCCCTCCCAGATGCGCAAGAGCTCGACGTTGAGCCGGTCGCGAGTGAACTCGTCGACCGCCCCGAACGGCTCGTCCATCAGCAGGAACGCGGGATCGAGCAGCAGCGCGCGACAGATCGCCACGCGCTGCCCCATGCCGCCGGACAGCTCCCGCGGGTACGCCTTCTCGAAACCGGACAGCCCGACGAGGTCGAGCAGGGAGCGCGCACGCTCGCGGAACTCCTCACGGCGTGCCCGCATCGCCTTGTCCTGCTGCGCACGTACCTCGTACGGGAAGAGGACGTTGTCCAATGCCGTGCGCCACTGGAACAGCACCGGTTTCTGGAACACGAAGCCGATGTCGCCGAGCGGCTCCGACACCGCGGTGCCGTCGACGACGACCTGCCCGCGCGACGGTGGGAGCAGCCCCGCCACGATGCGCAGCAGGGTGCTCTTACCGCATCCGCTCGGCCCGACGATGCTGACGAACTCACGGTCGTCGACCTGCGCCGTGATGTCGGTGAGGGCTGTGGTGAGTCGACCCTCGGCATGGAACGTGTGGGTGACGTCCTGGAGATCGATCATCTCGTCCTGCTCCTTCGTTCACGCCTCGATCGTGGGCCGCCAGGCCGTGGTCGGTCAGGTCAGCTGCGGCAGCAACGGGTTCTTGCGGCCCGCGACGGTCTCTAGCGCTGCCCGGCCCTTCTCGATGTCGACCTCGAACTCGCCGTCCTCGACCATGTCGAGCCCGAACGCGTCCTCTCGCTTCAGCGGCTTGTCGAGCAGGTGCTCGTTGATGAACGCGAGGGTGCGGTCGACCTTCTCCGGCACGAAGAACCCGATGCCGTGGTCGCTCGTCTCCTTGACGAGCATGAGCGACAGGTAGAGCTGCAGGTTGGCGAGATGCAGCTCCTCCGCGTTCGGCTGCGCGGCGATCTCGGGGTTGTACTTGAAGAGCGCCTTGATGGCCTCCCGCTGCCCCTTGGCGCCGTTCTCGATCGTGTACTGGTAGCCCTCGAGCGCGCCGCCGAGGAAGTTCCTCGCCAGCTCGGGATCGTCCTCCAGCACCTCTTCCGTGGTGATGATCCCGTTGCCGTAGATGCCCAGGTCCTTGGCGATCCACAACGTGTTCGGCTCGACGGGCGGCTTCTGCAGCCACCACTCCGGCAGGTTCGTGATCCAGTCGATGATCATGTCGGCCTGACCGCCGACGACCTGTGCGATGCCGGCGTCCTTGATGAAGCGCCAGCTGATGTCCTTGTCGTAGTCGAGCCCGTTCTTCGCGCAGTACGCGCGCATGACCGCGTTGTTCTCGCCCGTCGCGTTGTCCGCTCCGGTGTGCCCCACGAGGTCGCGCGCACCGTTCACCTTCAGTCCCTTGCGCGCGAAGATCGCCGACGGGTGCGTGGTGGTCGTCGCCGCGACCTCGCGCAGCGGCAGGCCCTTCGCGATCGAGTCCATGACCGCGGACACGCCGGCCCAGCCGAACTGCGCCTCACCGCGCCCGATCCGTACCGCGGTGTCGCCGGACCCGAACCCGCGTTGCAGCTGCACCGCGAGCCCACGCTTCGCCCAATACCCCTTCTCGAGCGCGATGTAGAACGGCGCGGTCTGCCCCTTGGGGATCCAGTCGAGGATGAAGCTGACCTGCTTGACGCCGCCCTTCTCCTCACCCGAGCCGGCGCACGACGCCAGTCCTGCGGTGACGAGGGTCGCACCCGTGAGATGAGCGGTCGCGCGGAGGAAGTCCCGCCGCGACAGGCCGGCTCTGCGCTGTGTCACTGACATCTCACCATCTCCTTGCCCCCGTTCGTCATCCGTCCCCGGTTGTGTCCACGACCAGCACCGGAGGTCAGAACTCCGGCAGCACCTGCTCCCCGAGTAGCGCCACCGATTCGTGCGCGTGGGGGAAGTCGACGCGGAGGTCGAAGACGATGTGCCGGACCCCGACCTCGGCGAGCTTGCGCACCTCGGCGGCGCACTCCTGCGGATTGCCCGCGATGAGCAGACCGGAGAGGTCCTCGATCGTCTCGAACCTCCCCGACGGGGGACGTAGCCACGACGTGGAGCCCTCCGCGCTCTCGGCGAGCCGGGTGACCGCGTCGCGCACGGTGTGCCTTGCTGTCACCGAGTCCTCGTGGACCACGGTGATCGGCATGGTGACCACGTCGATGTCGCGGCCGTGCTCGCCGGCGAGCTTGCGCACCAGGCGCATGCGTTCGGCGAACATGTCCAGCGGCAGCCGCCCCGCGATCCAGCCCTCGCCGTACGTGAACGCCCGGCGCACCGCCGCGCGGCTCGTGCCCCCGTAGTAGATCGGCAGGTCCGCGGGGGGTGCCGGCTCGATGGTCACGGCGTCCGCCTGGAAATAGGTGCCGTCGTACGTGACGGGGCCGCCGCGCAGGCCGCGGCCGAGTACGTCCATGTACTCGGTGAACAGCTCCTTGCGGTCGGCGCCGGGAACTCCGACCGAGGCCATGTCGGCCTCGCTCACCCCCAGGCCAACGCCGAGCCGCAGGCGACCTGCGGCGAGCCGGTCGAGCGTGCCGAGGTCCTGCAGCAGCTTGACCGGGTGCCGGGTCGGGGTGAGGACCGCCGTACCCAGCCCGACGGTGCTGGTGACCGAGGCGACCGACGCGAGGGTGAGCAACGGGTCGAGGAAGCAGGTGCCACCCGCCTCGAGCAACAGCCCGTGCGGCGCTGCCGCCGTGAGCCTGTCCCGCACCCACACGCAGCTGAAGCCGTACCGCTCCGCGCTCCTGGCCAGCTCGAGGACACCGCCTACGTCGACGTCGCTGCCGAAGTGGGGCAGCAGCAGGCCGAAGGTCACCCGCGCGTCGGCGTTCCGCTCGCTGCCCGACATGCCGTCACACCGCCCCGGCCGACCGGCCCGCGTACGTGTCGAACCAGTCGCCGGCGAGCCGCAGACACTCCTCGAACGCCGCACCCTCGTGGACACCGTGGTGGGCGACGCCGGGCAGGACCACGAGGCCCTTCGGCTCGCACGCCCTGCCGTGCATCGACACCGCCTCGTCGACCGGGACGAGCGCGTCGTCCTCCGCGTGGACGACGAGCAGCGCCGTGCCGTCGGTGTACGGGAGGACGGACTCTGGCCGGAACTCGATGATGCGTTCCGCCGACTCGAGAGTGGTCTCGAAGCGCATCGCGGGGTGCCTCTCGAGCATCTCCTGCCGCCAGCGCACCGCCTCGGGGTCGCGGACGAGGATCTCGTCGGGATCGATCGGCTCGTCCTTGCCCTCGAGCACGCGCCGGACACGCCCTTCGTGCACGCGGGCGAGGAAGTCGAGCCATTCGTGGTGGCGACGCAGGGCGCGCATGTGCCGCTCACCGTCTCCCCAGCCGACGACGGACACCACCGCTGTGATCCGCGGGTCGACGCCGCCGAGGTAGACGGAGTTGGCGCCGCCTGTGCTCACGCCGAGCGCGACGAGACGCGAGTCGTCGACCTCGTCGCGGCTGGCCAGGTACGTCACCGCCGCGCGAAGGTCGTCGACCTGCTCGGTGGGCACGATCCGTCCCGGCATGCCCTCACTGCCGCCGAACCCGCGGTAGTCGGGCACCAGCACTGCGAAGCCCATGGCCGCGAGCCGCTCGCCCCACGCGGCGACCTGGTCCTTCACGCTGCCGAAGCCGAGGCAGTAGACGATGCCGGGCACCGGCTCACCGGCTGCACGACTCTCGGGCAGGTAGAGGTCGGCACCGATCGCCGCCCCACCCGTCGTGAAGAACCGGCACGTCTCCGCCATCGCCGGAATCCCTTCGCTCGTCGCGACTGCGCGTAGATGTCAGGCCCGAATCGACCTGAGCTGTGGGAGCACCTCTTCGCCGATCAGGTCGAGGGTGCGTTCGTAGTCGTCGTACTGCAGGCGCAGGTCGAACACGACGTGGTCGAGGCCGCGCTCGCCGAGCTCCGCGACCTGCTCGACGATCTCCTTGGGCTCGCCCGCGCACACGATGCCGCGCAGGTCGTCGACGGTGTTGAAGCCGCCCTTCGGCATCACCCAGGTACTGCTCGCCTCGGACGATCCGGCCAGGGCGCCGACGTCGATGCCGGAACGCGCCACGTTGCGGTCACGGTCGACCTTCACCAGCGGGATCGCCGACCTCGTGACCCGCCTGCCCGCCTGCGCGCTGAGGTCGTCGAGGAGCTCGAGTCGCGCGTCGAGCGTGGCGAGAGGAATGCGGCCGGGCATCCAGCCGTGGCAGTGGTCGACGGCGTTGCGCACCGAGATCTCGGTGGTGCCGCCGTACCACATCGGGATCTTCTCGACCGGCTTCGGCTCGATCGTGACGTCCTCGAACGAGAACATCGTGCCGTCGAAGCTGACGGAGTCGTGCTCCCAGACCAGTGGCAGGATCTTCGTCGTCTCGACGAAGATGGGCTTGCGGTCCTTGCGACGGAAGCCGGCCGCGCCGAGCTCGTTCTGCCCGCTGCCGAGACCGAGACCCGCGATCACACGTCCGCCGGCGAGGAACGAGAGTGACGCGAAGTCCTGCGCGAGCTTCAACGGCCATCTGATCGGGATCAGCACCGCCGTGCCGAGGTGGATCTTCGTCGTCCGCGCGGCGATCGCGGCGAGGCACGCGAACGCCTCGACGAAGGTCTGGTCGGTGCCCTCCATGCCGTGCGGCTGCCAGATCAGATGGTCGCGCACCCAGATCGCCTCGAACCCGGCCTGCTCGGCCAGCACCGCGCCGTCGATGATCCGCTTCGGCGTGGCGTGCTCGCCGAAGTGCGGCGCGAGCACGCCGTACGTCATGCCCGCAGGCGTACGGTCGAGCGGTCGGTGGTCGTCGGCATACCGGGTCACTGGGCTCTCCCGGCGACGTACCGACCGAACCCCGGCGTGCCGACGACCTTGCGGTCGCGGGCGATGACGGTGCCGCGCAGCATGGTCAGCTCCACCGCGCCGGTGACCGTACGCCCGAGGTACGGGGTCCAGCCCACCTTGGTGTAGAGGCCCTCGTCGGTGAGCGTGACCTTCTTGTCCATGTCGACGATGACGAGGTCGGCATCGGACCCGGGGAGCAGCACGCCCTTCTTCGGGTACACACCCACGAAGCGCGCGGGTTCCTCGGACATCAGCTCGACCGCGCGCGACAGCGTCAGCCTGCCGTTCGCGATGTCGTCGAGGACGATCGCGTACTGGTAGTCGTACTGCGGCGACCCCATCGCGGCGTTCCACGCGTCGTGCTCGAGCACCTCGATCTCCTCGCGCGTGTGCGGCGCGTGGTCGGAGTCGATCATGTCGATGGTGCCGTCGGCGAGCGAGCGCCAGATCTCCGCCATCCGCTCCTCGTCGGCGGTGATGAAGCCGCCGGGACAGGCACGACCCTTGAGCGTGTCGAGGTCGTCGCGGGTCAGGTGGTAGTACTTCGGGTCGACGGCGCACGAGACCCGTTGACCGGCCTCCTTCGCCTGCCTGATCAGCCGGAGGCTGCCGGCCGAGTGGGTGTGCACGACATGCAGGCGCACACCCGTCAGCCGCTGCAGGTTGATGAGCGTGTTGACCGCGGTGTGCCAGATCTCCTCGGTCGTGTACACCTCGCCGAAGGTCACATGGTTCGGCGGCTTGCCCGCGGCGAACGCCTCGGCCGAGAGCTTCTCGAACAGCGACTGGTTGAACGGGTGGATCAGCGCTGGCAGACCTGTCTCCGCGATCGCGCGGAGCACCCCGACGAGCCTGCCCTCGTCGTTGACCGCGAGCCGCGGGTCGTGCGGGTACGCGCCGGAGACCTGGAAGATCTTGTAGCCGGTCGCACCGGCCTCGGCCATCTTTCGGATCTCATCGACGTTGGTACCCGCCACCCAGTGACCCCAGTCGACGATCGACTTCTCGTCGGCGAGGGCCTGCTTCTCCTTGAACCTCTCGGTCGTGTCCGTGGGCGGCTCGACGTTGGGCATGTCGATGATCGTCGTCACGCCACCCGCGGCCGCAGCCTGCGACGCGGAGAGGAAGTCCTCCTTGTGCGTGTAGCCGGGCTCCCGGGTGTGCGCGTGGGTGTCGATGATGCCGGGGAGCACCACCCGCCCGGTCGCGTCGATCACCTCGGCGGCCTCCGCCGTGCTGGCGCGCTCGACGATTCCCGCGATCACGCCGTCGTCGATGAGCAGGTCGGCGCCTACGAGCTGCCCCCGCACCATCACCTGGCCGCCACTGATCCGGGTCTGGTAGTTGCTCATCTGGTGGTTCCCTCATCCCTCTCGCCGAGTCGACTGAGTCCCTGCCGCACGACCTTGACGTCGGCGGGGTTGCGGGCCATGTCGACGACCACCGCCTTGCCGTGACCGACGTGCTCCTGCACGAGCCGGTCGGCGAGGTCGCCGTCCCTGTTCCACAGGGCCTGCAGGATCCTGCGGTGCGACGCCATCGACTGCCGCAACGTCTCCTCGGAGTACTGGCTCGTCACCATGCGCAGCAGGTGCGTGGGCGACATGGCCGCGATGAGTCGCAGCAGATGCGTGCTCTGCGATGCGCCGTTGACGCCCGCATGGAACTCCCGGTTGAGGTCGGCGATCCGCTCGGCGTTGGCCGGGGTCAGGTCCTCGATCAGCCGGTCCATCTCGGTCTGCAGGGCGTCGAGCGCGTTGAGCTCGGGCACGGTGATGCGCTGCGCCGCGATCGACGCCGCCAGCCCCTCGAGCCGTTGCCGGATCGAGTAGATCGTCTCGGCCTCCTGCATGAGGTCGACCACGACGAACCCGCGGTGCGGACGCGCCTCGATGACGCCCTCGGACTGCAGTCGCCGCAACGCCTCGCGCACCGGGGTCCGGCTGACGCCGAGCTTCTCCGTCAGCTCGGTCTCGACCAGCCGCGCGCCTGACGCGAGGACGCCGTCGCTGATCGCGGCCTGGAGGGCGCGGTAGACGCCGTCCGCCAGTGGCACACCTGGCTCGACGACCACGGGCCCCAACGCCTCGACGGTCTGGCTCTCCGGCATGCGTGCCCCTCTCGCGGTTCGTACATCTTCCGGTTGGATTGTATACATGTCAAGATCTTCCATACAGTTCATCGAAGTGCGTACGATCCTGGTGTGTCCGGGCCGGGCACCGAAACGCGGCGAGGGGCACCCTCACCGCGTCATGGCACGGTGAGGGTGCCCCTCACGGGTTCGGGCCCAGCCGGCCCGGGGACGGCTCAGCCGCCGCTGATGTCGAGCTCCGCGCCCGCGGGTGGGGTGGGGTCGTCGGGGTCGTCGAGCCAGCCGTACGGGAGGGTGACGCGGCGCGGGCTGCCCTGGCGGCCGCGGGGCAGCGACTCGTTGTCGGTCGGCCACGGGACCGAGGGGTCCAGCGTCGCCAGCAGCGTGTCGAGCTCGGCGAGGTCGCCGACCATGGCCAGCGCGCGGCGGGGGTCGGTGCCGACCGGGAAGCCCTTGAGGTACCAGGCGACGTGCTTGCGGAACTCGCGCGCGCCCTTGTCCTCGCCCAGGTGCTCCGCGAGCAGCGTGGCGTGCCTGCGCATGACGCCGGCGACCTCGCCGAGCGACGGGCGGACGCGGGCGTCGCGGCCCTCGAAGGCGTCGACGAGGTCGCGGAACAGCCACGGGCGGCCCAGGCAGCCGCGGCCGACGACGACGCCGTCGCAACCGGTCTCGCGCATCATCGTGACGGCGTCGGACGCCTCCCAGATGTCGCCGTTGCCGAGCACCGGGATCGACACCGACTCCTTCAGCCGGGCGATCGCCGACCAGTCGGCGTGGCCGGCGTAGTGCTGGGCGGCGGTGCGCGCGTGCAGCGCCACGACGGCGGCACCCGCGTCCTCGACGATCCGGCCGGCGTCGAGGTACGTGAGGTGCTCGTCGTCGATGCCCTTGCGCATCTTGACGGTCACGGGCAGGGGGCCGGCCGCGCGCACCGCGGCACGGACGATGCGGCGCAGCAGCGGGCGCTTGTACGGCAGCGCCGAGCCGCCGCCGCGCCTGGTCACCTTCGGCACGGGGCAGCCGAAGTTGAGGTCGACGTGGTCGGCGAGACCGTCCTCGACGAGGACCGCGACGGCGCGTTCGACCGTCGACGGGTCGACGCCGTACACCTGGACGCTGCGCGGTCGCGCGCACGGCTCGAACTCGACCATCCGCAGCGTCGTCGGGCGCCGCTCGACCAGGGCACGGGCGGTGACCATCTCGCTCACGTACAGCCCGGCGCCGTACCCGCGGCACAGGGTGCGGTAGGCCGCGTTGGTCACCCCGGCCATCGGCGCGAGCTCGACCGGCGGCCAGACCGGGTAGGGCCCGACCTGGAACGAGGTGAACTCGCCCGGGCGTGCCGGGCGTGCGGGTGAGTCGTACGTGAGCGCGGACATCACGGTCCATTGTCGCCGCCGCGGCGCGAACCGCGAAAGCGAGGTCAGGCCGGCAGGCGTTCGGCGAGGTACGACGTGACCTGGTCGAGCGCCACCCGCTCCTGCGCCATCGAGTCGCGCTCGCGGATCGTCACGGCCTGGTCGTCGAGGGTGTCGAAGTCGACGGTCACGCAGTACGGAGTGCCGATCTCCTCCTGCCGCCGGTAGCGGCGACCGATCGAGCTCGCGTCGTCGAACTCGACCATCCACCGCTGCCGCAGCTCCTGCGCGAGCGAGCTCGCCGCAGGCGACAGCCGCTCGTTGCGCGACAGCGGCAGCACGGCGACCTTGACCGGCGCGAGCCTCGGGTCGAGGCGCAGCACGGTGCGCTTGTCGACGCCGCCCTTGGTGTTCGGCGCCTCGTCCTCGTGGTACGCGTCGAGCAGGAACGCCAGCACCGAGCGACCGAGGCCGGCCGCCGGCTCGATGACGTACGGGGTCCAGCGCTCGTTCTTCTGCTGGTCGAAGTACGACAGGTCGTGGCCGGAGTGCTTGGCGTGGGTGGACAGGTCGAAGTCGGTGCGGTTCGCGATGCCCTCGAGCTCCTCGAACTCCTTGCCACCGAAGTCGAAGCGGTACTCGATGTCGACGGTGCGCTTGGAGTAGTGCGAGAGCTTCTCCTGCGGGTGCTCGAAGTGCCGCAGGTTGTCACGCGCGATGCCGAGGTCGGTGTACCAGTCGGTGCGGATGTCGATCCACGTCTGGTGCCACTCCTCGTCGGTGCCGGGCTCGACGAAGAACTCCATCTCCATCTGCTCGAGCTCACGGGTGCGGAAGATGAAGTTGCCCGGCGTGATCTCGTTGCGGAACGACTTGCCGGTCTGCGCGATGCCGAACGGCGGCTTCTTGCGCGCCGACTGCATGACCGCGAGGAAGTTGACGAAGATGCCCTGCGCCGTCTCGGGCCGCAGGTAGTGCAGGCCGTCCTCGCTCTCGACCGGGCCGAGGTAGGTCTTCAGCATCGCGTTGAACATGCGCGGCTCGGTGAACGCGCCGCGGGTGCCGCAGTTCGGGCAGGCGAGATCGTCGAGGCCGTTGGCCGGCAGGTGGCCGTGCTTCGCCTCGTACGCCTCCTCGAGGTGGTCGGGGCGGAAGCGCCGGTGACACGACTGGCACTCCGTCAGCGGGTCGACGAACTCGTCGATGTGGCCGGACGCCTCCCACACCTTGCGGGGAAGGATCACCGAGGAGTCGAGGCCGACGATGTCGTCGCGCAGCTGGACCATCGACCGCCACCACTGGCGGCGGACGTTCTCCTTCAGCTCGACGCCGAGCGGACCGTAGTCCCACGCCGCCCTCGTACCGCCGTAGATCTCTCCGCTGGGGAAGACGAAACCACGGCGCTTGCTGAGGTTGACGAGTTTCTCGGTGCGATCGGCGGGCACGTTCTCTCCATCCGGCTGGCAGTCGGCGGTCGTCGTCGGGAGTCCGACACCGTACCGAGTCGGACGACGACGTCGTGTGACGAGACTAGCTGGCGCGGTCGCTCGGCCTCGAACCGGTTTCGCCGTCGAGCAACACCTCGAACGCGCTGGGCTCGTCCCGCGCGGTCGCGAGTAGCGGCACGGCGCGGACCCGCACGTCGAACGACGACAGAGCGCGCCGGTACGCCCCGACGTTCTCCCACTCCGTGATGATCACCCACGCAGCCGGGTCGTCGAGGGCGCGACCGACCCGGCCGTTGACGTATCCCGTACAGGCCGAGAGCGCGTCGAGCATCTCGGCGGCGCGCTCGCGGAACGACGCGTCGTCGGCCTCCGGCACCTCATGTCTCGTGACCGCCAGCACGGTCGCCCTCCTCGCGTCTGCGTTGCCTGCTTGAATGGTGCACCATGGGCGTGTCTCCTTATGACTGTCCGGGCTGCGCGACGCCCAGGACGGCCATTGGCGGCGTTGTCGGAGCTCGCAAGTACGTCCGGTACAAGCTTGTCCTCCGCCACCGCCACTGACCGCCCTGGACGCCGCTCGCTCCGAACGCCATAAGGAGACACGCCCATGGCGAAGAGGTCAGGTCAGCAGAACCGGCGACGCGCCGGCCAGCGCCGGTCGGGCGCAGGTCCCACCCGACCGCGCCGTTCCGCGGGCCAACGCCCGCTGCCGAAGGGCGACAGCTTCGCCACGCCCGACGCCTCACCGCTGCGCGCCAGGCTGGAGCGCAGGAGTGCGACCGTCCTCGTCTTCATGCACCGGCTCCCCCGCTGGGTGCCGTTCGTCCTCATGCTCGGGCTGCTCGCCGCCGCCCTGCTGGTCAAGGGCGTGATCGGCGGCCTGCTGCTCGTCCTGCTCGCCGTGGTGCTGTGCTGGCTCGCGTTCGTGTCGTGGCCGACGCTCGGCAAGGGCGACCGCGCGTTCCGCGTGTTCGCCATGCTGGTCGTCGTGGCCGCCGCCGGCTACTTCGCCTACGCGACCTGACCGAGGTGACGACGCGATGGCCACGAACGAGAGGTTCTTCGACCTTCCGCCGCGACGGTGGGAGCTCGCACCTGTGAGGGGCACCCTCACCGTATGGCCAGGCCCGTGAGGGGCACCCTCACCGTGTCAGGGTGCGGTGAGGGTGCCCCTCACAGGTCGAGGTGCGCGGTGAGGGTGCCCCTCACGAGTCAGGGCGCCGGTTCACGGGCCCGAGCTGAAGTTGGGGACCGCGCCGCCGTAGCGGCGGTCGCGGGAGGCGTAGATCTCGCAGGCGCGCCAGAGGTCGAGGCGGTCGAAGTCGGGCCAGAGCGTGTCGAGGAACACCAGCTCGGCGTACGCCGACTGCCAGGGCAGGAAGTTCGACGTGCGCTGCTCGCCGGACGAGCGCAGGAACAGGTCGACGTCGGGCATCTCCGGCTCGTCGAGGTAGCGGGCGAACACGCGCTCGTCGACGCGCTCGGGGTCGACACGTCCGGCGGCGACGTCGCGGGCGAGGGCCTGGGCGGCGTCGGAGATCTCCGACCGACCGCCGTAGTTGACACACATGGTCAGGGTCAGCGTGTCGTTCGCCTTCGTCAGCTCCTCCGCGACCTGCAGCTCCTTGATGACGCTGCGCCACAGCCGTCGCGGCCGCCCCGCCCAGCGCACGCGCACGCCGAGCTCGTGCATGTAGTCGCGCCGGCGGCGGATGACGTCGCGGTTGAACCCCATGAGGAAGCGGACCTCGTCGGGCGGGCGCTTCCAGTTCTCGGTGGAGAAGGCGTACGCCGACACCCACCGCACGCCGAGCTCGATGGCGCCCTCGACCACGTCGAGCAACGCCGCCTCGCCACGCTTGTGCCCCTCGATCCTCGGCAGGTCGCGCTGCTTCGCCCACCGCCCGTTGCCGTCCATGACGATCGCGACGTGCCCCGGCACGAGGTCGGCGGGGATCGCCGGCGCCCTGGTGCCGGACGGGTGAACGCTCGGCGGGCGTACGTCGCGCGGCCAGCGTGCCGTCAGCGCTCCCACGCGCCCGCTTCGTCGCTCGCCTCCGGCAGGTGTCGCGACGGTGCCCTGCTCGGCCCGGGAGGCGTCGCGACCCCTACCTGCGGCTCTCTCCTCAGCTCCTGCGCTCACGGGCGGCTCACCATCCGCAACGACCGCAGGCCGTTCTCGATGTGCCACTGGAGGTACGCGGCGACGAGGCCGGTCGCCTCGCGCCGGTGGCTCGGCCCGCTCGCGTCGGCGACCTCCCAGTCGCCCGCGAGCAGGGCACCCAGCAGCCGGATCGCCTCGGGCGACGCGTTGGCGGACCCCGCCGGGCGGCAGTCGACGCACGCGACGCCGCCGGACTGCACGGAGAACCAGCGGTGCGGGCCCAGGGCGCCGCAGCGCGCGCACGAGCCGAGCGCGGGCGACCAGCCGGCGACCGCGAGGGCGCGGAGCAGGTACGAGTCGAGCACCAGGCCGGAGGCGTGCGTGCCGTCGGCCAGCGCGCGCAGCCCGCCCACGAGCAGGAGGAACAGCTGCAGCGAGGGCTCGCGCTCCTCGGGCGTGAGCCGCTCCGCGGTCTCCAGCATCGCCGTGCCCGCGGTGTAGCGCGCGTAGTCGGTCGCGATGCGCTCGCCGTACGGCCGCACGCTCTCGGCCTGGGTGACGATGTCGAGCGAGCGCCCCTCGTACAGCTGCAGGTCGACGTGGGTGAACGGCTCGAGCCGCGAGCCGAACTTCGACGTCGTGCGGCGCACGCCCTTGGCCACGGCGCGCACCCGCCCGTAGCGGCGCATGAGCACGGTGACGATGCGGTCGGCCTCGCCCAGCTTGTGGGTGCGGAGGACAACCCCTTCGTCCCGATAGAGGCTCACGGCCTCATCGTCTCAGGTCGGAGTGACGATCAGGCGGATGCCCGGCACGGGCTCTAGCGCGCCGCGCGGTTGACGGCCGAGACGAGCGCCTTGAGCGAGGCCGTGACGATGTTCTCGTCGACGCCGACGCCCCAGAGGACGCGGCCGGCGATGGCGCACTCGACGTACGCCGCCGCCTGGGCGTCGTCGCCTGCCGTGAGCGCGTGCTCGCTGTAGTCGAGGAACCTGAGGTCGAATCCCGCCCTGCCGATGGCGTCGACAAACGCGGCGACGGGGCCGTTGCCGGTGCCGTGCAGCTCGCGCGGCTCGTCGCCGATGTGCACCTGCGCGGTGAACTCGTCGTCCCTGCCGTCGGCCGACGACATCCGGTGGGAGTCGAGGCGCAGCGGGCCGGCGACGCTCAGGTACTCGCGGTCGAAGATCTCCCACATCGGGCCCGGCTCGATCTCGCCGCCCTCGGCGTCGGTCTCGGCCTGGACGATGTGGCTGAACTCGATCTGCAGCCTGCGGGGCAGGTCGAGGTTGTGCTCCGCCTTCATGATGTAGGCGATGCCGCCCTTGCCCGACTGGCTGTTGACCCGGATGACCGCCTCGTACGTGCGGCCGACGTCCTTCGGGTCGACAGGGAGGTACGGGACCTCCCAGCGGCAGTCGCCGACGGGCACGCCGGTCTCGGCCGACTCGCGCTCGAGGGCCTGGAAACCCTTGTTGATCGCGTCCTGGTGCGAGCCGGAGAACGCCGTGTAGACCAGATCGCCGACGTACGGGTGCCGCGGGTGGACGGGCAGCTGGTTGCAGTACTCCACGACCCGGCGGATCTCGTCGATGTCGGAGAAGTCGATCTGCGGGTCGACGCCCTGGCTGAACAGGTTCAGGCCCAGCGTGACGAGGTCGACGTTGCCGGTGCGCTCACCGTTGCCGAACAGGCAGCCCTCGATCCGCTGCGCGCCGGCCATGACCGCGAGCTCGGCGTCGGCGACGGCGGTGCCGCGGTCGTTGTGGGTGTGCACGGACAACACGACGTGCTCGCGGCGGGTCAGCGACCGGCTCATCCACTCGATCTGGTCGGCGTAGACGTTGGGCGTCGAGCGCTCGACCGTGCACGGCAGGTTCAGCACGATCTCGCGGTCGGGGCCCGGCTCCCAGGCGTCCATGACCGTCTCGCACACGTCGAGGGAGAAGTCGAGCTCGGTGTCCATGAAGATCTCGGGGCTGTACTCGTACCCGAAGTCGCAGTCGCCGAGGTACTGCTCGGCGTACTTCTTCACCAGCTGCGTGCCCTCGACGGCGATCCGCCTGGTCTCGTCGCGCCCGTCGCCGGGGAAGCCGAAGACGACGCGGCGGAAGACCGGCGCGCACGCGTTGTAGAGGTGCACGGTCGCCCGCTTCGCGCCGACCAGGCTCTGCACCGTCCGCTCGATGAGCTCGTCGCGGGCCTGGGTGAGCACGGAGATCTGGACGTCGCCGGGGATGCGGTCCTGCTCGACGAGCTCGCGGACGAAGTCGAAGTCGGCCTGGCTCGCGGAGGGGAACCCGACCTCGATCTCCTTGTAGCCGAGGCGGACGAGCACGTCGAACATCGCCCGCTTGCGTACCGGCGTCATCGGGTCGATCAGCGCCTGGTTGCCGTCGCGCAGGTCGGTGGAGAGCCAGCGCGGCGCCTTCGTGATCGCCTGCGTGGGCCAGGTGCGGTCGGGGAGGTCGACGGCGGGGAACGGATGGTACCGGTGGATCGGCATGCCACTGGGCTGCTGCTGAATGCGCGTCATCGGTGAGTCCTCACGGCGGGTCCCTGCGGACGAGGGAGGTGGGTCGTTCGGCCGGGGGCACGACTGCGCTCCGCGACGGGTGACCGGCCTGGCTAAGCCCCGTCGCGGCAGCGAAGGAGGAGGAACGCGTACCGCATGACAGCCGCTACCTTACCGTCCGTCACGCGATTCGCCCAGCCGGCCCCGTCCATTACGTGAGACGAGCCGTCCACGACGACCGACGCGCTCCGTCGTCCGCTGGGCACGCGTCGTACCGAGGTGTCAGGGTGGACGGCATGACCTACTGCGCGATCGTTCCCCCGTTCCTGCTCGACGCGCTCGGCAACGCCGACGACGCCGGCCTCGCCGCCCTGGCACAGCGCACCATCGAGCTCGACACCACGCACCGCGACTGGCGCCGCACGCCGCGGCCCGCGGCCGAGCCGGGCGACGCCAACCGATCGGTCCACGACGCCGGCAACGCCGAGACGCTGCCGGGAGAGCTGAAGCGCGAGGAGGGCGGCGATCCCTCGGGCGACAAGTCCGTCGACGACGCGTACGACCATCTCGGCGCGACGTGGACGTTCTACTCCGAGGCCTACCAGCGCGACTCGATCAACGGCCAGGGTCTCCCGCTCATCGCGACGGTGCACTACGGCGACCGCTATGACAACGCGTTCTGGAACGGCGACCAGATGGTCTTCGGCGACGGCGACGGCACCATCTTCCTGGCGTTCACCGGGCCGCTCGACATCACGGCGCACGAGCTCACCCACGGCGTCACGCAGTACACCGCCAACCTCACGTACGAGGGACAGTCGGGCGCTCTCAACGAGTCGTTGTCCGACGTGTTCGGCGTGCTCACCAAGCAACACGCACTCGGCCAGACGGCCGACCAGGCCGACTGGCTGATCGGCGCCGGCCTGTTCGGTCCCGACGTCGAGGGCAAGGCGCTGCGGTCGATGGCCGCGCCCGGCACCGCGTACGACGACCCGCGCATCGGCAGGGACCCGCAGCCGGCCACGATGGACGACTACGTCGAGACGACCGACGACAACGGCGGCGTGCACATCAACTCCGGCATCCCCAACCACGCCTTCCACCTCGCCGCGACGGCGCTCGGTGGCAACGCCTGGGAGCGCGCCGGCCTCGTCTGGTACCAGGTGCTCACGTCGGGCTCGCTCGCCGCTGACGTCGACTTCGCGACGTTCGCGCAGGCGACGGTCGACCAGGCTGCCTCGGTCGACGCGGAGACCCAGGAGGCGGTCCGCAAGGCGTGGACGGACGTCAAGGTGCTGACGTGAGGATCACGGTCCGCCGCAGCGGGGGCGTCACCGGCCTTACCCGCACCGGCACCGCCGACCTCGACGACGCCGACGAGACCGTCCACCTGTTCGTCACGGCCCTGCGCACGGCGGCCGCGCTGGCACCGGCCGGCACCCCCGACGCGTTCAGCTACCACGTCCGCCTCGGCGACGAGCCCGAGCTCACGGTGGACGAGCGCGCACTCCCGGCCGACGTCGCCGGCCGCCTGCGGACGGTACTGGCCGCCGGCACCTGACGCGTCATCCCTCCCCCACTGGGGACCCCAGCGAGGGTGGGGTCGAGCGAGACTGGGCTACGTCAGGACCAGCTCGTAGAACAGCGAGCCGGCGGCGACGCTGTTGACGAGCATGTGGGCGACGAGGGCGGGACCGACCCGGTCGAACAGGAGCCGAAGCACGCCGAACACCATGCCGCCGAGCAGCAGCCCCACCATGCGGACGGGCTCGAGGTGGATGGCACCGAAGATCGCGCTCGTGAACAGCAGCGTGAGCACCGGGCCGAAGCGGTTGCGGAACGCCTTCCACCACATGCCGCGGAAGTGCAGCTCCTCGACGAACGGGCCGAGGAACGCGATGACGAGCAGGAAGACGTACAGCACCGGACCGCTCTGCGTGCTCTCCAGGACCGTCGTGCCGACGCTGCTCGACGGCTCGATGCCGGTGAGCTTCGACATCGCGAGGGTGCCGCCGAGCACCAGCCCCATTGCGGCGAGGCCGCCCGCGACGCCGGTGAACAGGTCGTACCACCGGAACCTGAGGCCGTACTCCACCGCGATGCCCGCGCCCTTGCGGCGTGCGACGAGGTACTGCCACAGCAGCACCGCGAGGTAGGCGGGGAGCAGGCTGACGAGTCCGAGCGTGAGGGTCGGCGGGTCGTCCAGGTCGCCGCCGCTCGCCGCGATCACCAGGACGACGGCGACGCCGACCACGAGCTGGACGCCGATGAAGATCACGAGCCCGATCAGCGCGCTCGGCAGCCCCCACCGGGGACGGCGGCGCCGCGCCGGGACGAACCCGTCGGCGGGGGGCCACGGCGGCGTGATGTCAGAAACCAAGCCGGTGGAGCTGTCGTGGGTCACGTTGCCAGTCCTTGAGCACCTTGACGTGGAGATCCAGGTATACCGAAGAGCCGAGCAGCGACTCGATCTGCCGCCGCGCCCGCCCGCCGACGTCGCGCAGCCGCGCGCCCTGCCGGCCGATCACGATCGCCTTCTGGCTCGACCGCTCGACGTAGACGGTCGCGTAGACGTCGACGAGATCCCTGCCGTCGCGCCGGCTCATCTCCTCCACGGTGACCGCGATCGAGTGCGGCAGCTCGTCGCGGACGTCCTCGAGCACCGCCTCCCTGACGAGCTCGGCGACCAGCACCTGCTCGGGCTCGTCGGTGAGCTCGCCGTCGGGATACAGCGGACGCCCCTCCGGCAGCAGCCCCGCGAGCACCCCGGCGAGCACGTCGATCTGCGCGCCGGACGTCGCCGATACCGGTACGACGTCGGCGAACTGCGCCTGCTCCCCGACCTCGAGGAGCCGGCGCGGCAGCTCGCGCCGGTGGTCGACCAGGTCGGTCTTCGTCACGACCGCCACGACCGGCGTGTCAGCGACCTCGCGCAGCCGCTCCATGATGAACCTGTCGCCCGGTCCCGCGCGCTCGTCGGCCGGCAGGCACACGCCGATCACGTCGACCTCGGTGAGCGTGCCGAGCACCACGTCGTTGAGCCGCTCGCCGAGCAGCGTGCGCGGGCGGTGCAGGCCGGGGGTGTCGACCAGCACGAGCTGCGCGTCACTGCGGTGCACGATGCCGCGGACGGTGTGCCTGGTGGTCTGCGGCCGGTTGCTCGTGATCGCGATCTTCTGCCCGACGAGCGCGTTGGTCAGCGTCGACTTGCCGACGTTGGGCCGGCCGACGAAGCACACGAACCCCGACCGGAAGGGGCCGGCCGTCTCGTCGTCCCTCATGAGCCGGCCTCCAAAGCGAGCATCGCAGCGGCCCGAAGCGCACACCGGGTCCAGGCACCCACGGAGCGAGGAGCGGAGCGGCGGAGGACGGCGGGGAGCACCGTCACGGGCGGACGATGTGGACGGGGGCGTCGGCCGACAGGTCGCGGACGACCCGGTCGTCGACGTCGTCGGCCGAGGTCAGCACGACCGCGGCCTCGAGCCCGCTCGCACCGCTCGACACCGCCTGGGCGACCGCGACCTCGAGCGCCGTCAGTCGCAGCGAGGGTAGTCGGACCGCCGACGCGACGTAGGTGCGGCCGATCTCGTCACGCACCGCGGCGGCCTCGGCCGCGGAGCCGCGGGCGAGCGCGGCGCGCGCGAGCATGGCGAGCTTCGCGTCCTCGGGGTCGGTGAGCTCGCTATCGGACATCGACATGCTCCTCGGCACGCTCGGGGTGCTCCGCCTGGTCACCGTGGCCGCGGTCGGTGGAATCGCGCCCGTTCGACGGCACGAGCCGCTCGACGAGGACGGTGAGGATCCGGTTGCGCCGGCCGACGGCGCTCTCCGCGGTGAGCCGCAGCCCGGCGAGCCGCGCGGTCGCGCCGGGGATGGGCACGCGGCCGAGCGCCTGTGCGAGGAGCCCGCCCACCGTCGTGACGCCCTCCTCCTCGATCTCGATGTCGAGCTCGTCGGCGAGGTCCTCGACGGGCAGCCGGGCGGTTACCCGCAGCCGGCCGTCGTCGAGCCGTTCGATCGGCGGCACCTCGACGTCGTACTCGTCGGTGATCTCGCCGACGATCTCCTCGATGATGTCCTCGATGGTCACGAGCCCGGCCGTGCCGCCGTACTCGTCGACCACGATCGCGACGTGCACCTGCTTGGCCTGCATCTCGCGGAGCAGGTCGTCGGCGGGCTTGCTGTCCGGCACGAAGTACGCGTCGCGCATGACCTGCTCGACCCGCTCGCCGGCCTCGGCGTCGGGCTCGTCGTGGACGCGGCGCACGACGTCCTTCAGGTACGCGATGCCGACGACGTCGTCCTCACTCTGCCCGACCACGGGGATGCGCGAGAAGCCGCTGCGCAGGGCGAGCGACATCGCCTGCCGCAGGGTCTTGTCGCGCTCGATCAGCACGATCTCGGTGCGCGGCACCATCAGCTCGCGGACGAGGGTGTCGCCGAGCTCGAAGACCGAGTGGATCATCTGCCGCTCGTCGTCCTCGATCAGCCGGCTCTCCTCGGCCAGGTCGACGAGGTCGCGGAGCTCGGCCTCGGAGGCGAACGGGCCCTGCCGGAACCCCTTGCCCGGCGTGAGCGCGTTGCCGATCATGATGAGCAGCCGGGCGAGCGGGCCGAGGATGCGGCCCAGCCAGTACATCGGCGACGCGACCGCGCGCGCGACGGCCGCGGCGTGCTGCCGGCCGAGAGTGCGCGGGGCGACCCCGACCGCGATGTACGACACGACCACCATGCAGCCGGCGGCCACCAGCACGGCGACCGCGTCGCGGCGGAACGCCCCGACGAGCACGACGGCGACGAGCACCGACGCGGTCACCTCGCATGCCTTGCGCAGCAGCAGGGCGAGGTTGAGGTAGCGGTACGGCTCGCGGACGAGCTCCTGCAGCCGCCCGGCTCCCCTGCGTCCCTCGCGCACGCCGTCCTCGACGTCGACGCGGGAGACCCGGGACAGCGCGGTCTCCGACGCGGCCAGGAGACCGGCGACGACCACGAGACAGGCGGCGAGGACGAGCAGCCAGGCGCCGGCGCTGGTCACGATCGCCAGCTCTCGAGCAGGTTGCGCTGCAGCGCGAACATCTCCTTCTCCTCGTCTGGCTCGGCGTGGTCGTAGCCGAGCAGGTGCAAGATGCCGTGCGCGCACAGCAGGGACAGCTCGTCGGCGGTCGAGTGCCCCGCGGTGGCCGCCTGCTTGGCCGCCACCTCGGGACACAGCACGACGTCGCCGAGCAGGCCCGCATCGGAGACGCCGCCGTCACGCCCTGGGCGCAGCTCGTCCATCGGGAAGCTCAGCACGTCGGTGGGTCCCTGCTCGTCCATCCACTGCACGTGCAAGCGGGTCATCGCCGCGGTGTCGACGAGCAGCACCGAGAGGTCGGCGAGCGGGTTCACCCGCATCTCGTCGAGGACGTGCCGGCACAGACCGGCGAGGTCGCCCTCGTCGACGGTCACGCCGGACTCGTTGGCGATCTCGATGCTCATCGCGACCGCCGTCCCGTGTCCCCGGGTCTACAGGGGTCGTCAGCGGCCACGCCGTCGCTTTCCGGCCCGCGCCGCCGAGGCGAGCTCTGCCGGACCTTCGGCCGTGTCGTACCTCTCGTAGGCGTCGACGATCCGGCCGACGAGCTGGTGGCGGACCACGTCACGACTGGTCAGCTGCGTGAAATGGACGTCCTCGATGCCGTCGAGGATGTCACGCACGACGCGCAGGCCGCTGCGCTGGCCGTTCGGCAGGTCGACCTGGGTGATGTCGCCGGTCACGACGATCCTCGACCCGAAGCCGAGCCGGGTGAGGAACATCTTCATCTGCTCGGGCGAGGTGTTCTGCGCCTCGTCGAGGATGATGAACGCGTCGTTGAGGGTGCGGCCGCGCATGTACGCCAGCGGTGCCACCTCGATCGTGCCGGCGGCCATCAGCCGCGGGATCGAGTCGGGGTCGACCATGTCGTGCAGGGCGTCGTAGAGCGGGCGCAGGTACGGGTCGATCTTCTCGTACAGCGTGCCCGGCAGGTAGCCGAGCCGCTCCCCCGCCTCGACCGCCGGGCGGGTCAGGATCAGCCGGTTGACCTGCTTGGCCTGCAGCGCCTGCACCGCCTTGGCCATCGCGAGGTAGGTCTTGCCCGTGCCCGCGGGACCGATGCCGAAGACGAGCGTGTGCTTGTCGATCGCGTCGACGTAGCGCTTCTGGTTGAGCGAGCGCGGCCGGATCCGGCGACCGCGGCTCGAGAGGATGTCGACGGTCAGCACGTCGGCGGGGCGTTCCGGCTCGCTGTCGCGGAGCATCGCGACGCTCCGTTCGACGGCGTCGGGCGTGAGCTGGGTGCCCTTCGCGAGGAGTGCGAGCAGCTCGTCGATGAGGGTCGCGACCTGCGCGTTCTCCTCTTCCTTGCCCGTCACGGTGATCTCGTTGCCGCGGACGTGGATGTCGGACTCGAACGCGCGTTCGATCACGCGGAGCAGCTCGTCGCGCGAGCCGAGGAGGGCGACCATCGTGTGGTCACCGGGAACGACGATCTTGGTCTGTGCCCGTGGGGCGTGTTGGGTGTCAGCCATGCGCGGTGTCGGCCGCCCCGCCTCTCCTGCTCGATCCGACGTAGTCGGTCCCATGGTAGTGGGCTCGCGCCCCCACGGTCGCCCCCATTCGCGGGCGTCACGAACCCTACCCAACGGCGCGACGCCGAACCTCAGCCCGGCGGCCAGCCCAGCCCGCGTCCGCCCAGCACGTGGGCGTGCACGTGGAACACCGTCTGCCCCGCTCCGGCACCGGTGTTGAACACCACCCGGTAGCCGGGCTCGACGATGTCCTCGTCCTCGGCGACCAGAACGGCGGTGTCGAGCACCTCGGCGAGCAGCGCGGGGTCACGCCTCGTGAGGTCGGCGAGGTCCGGGTAGTGGGTCCTGGGGATCACGAGCACGTGGGTCGGCGCCTGCGGGTTGATGTCACGAAACGCGACGACCCGATCGGTCTCCCGCACGACGCTCGCGGGCACCTCCCCCGTGACGATCTTGCAGAACAGGCAGTCGGCCACTTTGTCCTCCCGGATTCGGTCGGGCCGGTGCGTTCAGGCGTGTTGCGGATGGCAAGGTAGTCGACCAGTCACGGTAAACCAGGAGCGGCATCGGGGCGTCGTAGGCGCGTGACCATCGCCACGGTACCGCTCGGAGCGGAACGGGAGATTGTGGTCGAGTCTCGCTGGGAGGCCGACGAGGCCGTCACCGAGCTCTACAGCGCCCATTACCGGTCGCTGGTCCGACTCGCCGCACTGCTCCTGCGCGACCCCGAGAGCGCCGAGGACGTCGTCCAGGACTCCTTCGTCGCGATGCACGGCGCGTGGCGCCGGCTCCGCGACCAGGAACGCGCGCTGCCGTACCTGCGACAGGCCGTCGTCAACCGGGCCAGGTCCGCCCTGCGTCGACGCAAGGTCGAGGTCAAGTACGCGCCCACGCCGGGGCCTGACGCACCCAGCGCCGAGTACGGCGCACTCGGAGCGGTGGAGCGCGACGCCGTCCTCACCGCCCTCGACAAGCTGCCGGTGCGCCAGCGCGAGACGCTGGTGCTGCGTTACTACGGTGACCTCTCCGAGGCACAGATAGCGGAGGCGATGGGAATCAGCCGCGGCTCGGTCAAGAGCCACGCGTTCCGGGGGGTGGCGGCGCTGCGCGAGCTGCTGCACGACGAGCCGCACAAGGTCGACGCACCGAGCGAGAAGGGGGGTGAGCCGACATGAGCGGGACAACGGGCGATGAGACCGGGAAGGACCCGTTCGAGGAGCGGCTCCGTGCCGCCCTCACCTCCGCCGCGGACGACGTCACGCCGCGCGGCGACGGCCTCGCGCGCATCCGCGGGCGGATCAGCGAGGGCAAGGGCTCCTGGTGGGCGCGCACCCGCGACACGCTCCTCGCCCGGCCGGCCTTCGCGGCCGCGAGCTCGGTGGGTGTCATCGCGCTCGGGCTCGTGACGGCGGTCGCGATCGGTCAGGTCTCCGGGGTCGCGCAGCCGTTCGGCGGCGGCTCCTCCCCCAGCGCCGCCGGCACCACCGCGGGCTCGACGCAGACGACCTCCGCGTCCCCGACCGACGAGCCGTCGCACAGCGCGTCGACCCACACCAGCGAACCGTCGGACAGCTCCACGGGTCCGCCGCCTCCCGCGACGGTCAGCGTGCCCGTCTACTTCATCTCGCGCACCTCGGGCGGCTACGAGCTCACCCAGTCGAGCCGCACGGTGACCGTGCACGGCACCAAGCGGGAGCGGCAGACCCAGCGCGCCGAGGCCGCGTTCAGCGCGATCTACGAGACCAACCCGCAGGCGCGGTCGGCGAACGTCTGGCAGTCGGGCACGACGGTGGTCGACACCGAGCTCGTCGGCGACACGCTGCGGGTCGACCTCTCCGGCGCCGGCGGGTCGGGCGCCAGCTCCTCCGCCGAGGCGGCGCGGGCGGCGCTCAAGCAGGTCGTCTACACCGGCCTCGCCGCGGCACCGTCGGCGAGCACGGTGCAGGTACGTGTCGGCGGGGCGGCGGTGTCCTCCTTCTGGGGCGTCCTCCCGATCGACCCCGGCGGCGTCGGCCGCGGCGACTCGGCACTGACCCGGCCGTTCAACACCATCAGCTCGCCCGACCCCGGCGCCACGGTCGGCTCACCGGTGACGATCTCCGGCACGGGGGCGTACGACGGCGGCCAGGTGCAGTGGCAGGTGCTCAGCGGCGGCACGGTGGTCAAGAGCGGCTCGGCCGACACCGGCACCGACGGCTTCGGCGACTGGAGCCGGAGCGTCACGCTCGACCCGGGCTCGTACGTGCTCGAGACGTTCGAGCAGGCAGGCGGCAGCCGGCGGCACGAGGAGTCGGTCTCCTTCACCGTCACCGGGTAGCGGCGCACCCGCTCAGCCGGCCGACTCCGTCCGGTGCGTGGCGATGAGCCGTTGCAACGCGAGCGCGTTGTCGCTGGTGCGGATCAGCCGCTTCACCAGCCGGTGCAGATCGCGGAACTCCGCGGCGGTCAGTTCGGCGAACTGCTCGTCGTTGACCCTGCGCTGCACGACGGACAGGTCCGCGAGCAGGCGGTGACCGGCCTCGGTGACGGCGAGCTCGACGGCGCGCGAGTCGCTCGCGCTCCTCGTCTTGGTGATGAGGCCGGCGGCCTGCAGCTTCTTGGTCTCCATCGTGATGAAGGCGGGACTCACCCGCAGGTGCTCCGCGACGACCCGCACCGTGGCCGGGTGGTCCTGCAGGTGCCTGATCGTGACGAGGGTCGTGTACTGGGCACCGGCCAGGCCGACGTACGAGGCGTGCCCGTTGCGCACGGCCTCGTGCCGTGCGCCGAGAGCGAGCAGGTCGTGGACCAGCTCGCGGAACGTCCCGTCGGAGCCGTCGGTCAGCAGCTCCGGCCTGGTCACCGTCGACGGCACAGCCGAGTCGTCGGTCGCCATCCGGCACCCCCGAATCATTGACTCACTTAGCTAAGTAGCTGCACTATATCGGCATGACGACGAAGACCGGCGCCGACCACCTCGCCTCGCTGCGCGACGGGCGGCAGGTGTTCCTCGACGGCGAGCTCGTCGCCGACGTGACCGAGCACCCGGCGTTTCGCGGCGCCGTACGCTCGGCGGCGGCCCTGTACGACCACCAGGCCGACCCCGCCAACCTGGAGTTGATGACCGTCGAGCTGCCGGGCGGCCGGCGGGTCAACCGCTCGTGGTCGATCCCCACCGGCTACCAGCAGCTCGTCGAGCGCCGGCGCGCGCAGACGGCGTGGGCGGAGCTGACATACGGCTTCATGGGCCGCTCGCCCGACCACGTCGCGTCGGCGATCGTCGGGCAGGTCATCGGCATCGACACGCTCCGCACGTACGACGAGCGCGGTGCACAGGCGTTGCTCGACTACTACGACTACGCGTCCCGCGACGACATCTTCCTCACCTACACGATCATCAACCCGCAGGCCGACCGGTCGAAGGCGTGGGGCGAGCAGCCCGACGAGGATCTCGTGGCCGGTGTCGTCGACGAGGACACCACGGGCATCACCGTGCGCGGCGCGAAGATGCTCGGCACCAGCTCGATCATGGCCAACGAGATCTTCGTCGCGAACCTGCAGCCGCTCCGGCCGGGTGAGGAGAAGTACGCGATCTCGTTCGCCGTCCCGATGAGCACGCCGGGGCTGAAGGTGCTCTCCCGCAAGTCGTACGAGGCGGCCGCGGTGTCGGAGTTCGACAACCCACTGTCGTGCCGCTTCGACGAGAACGACGCGCTCGTCTACTTCGACGACGTCAAGGTGCCCTGGGACCGCGTCTTCGTCTACCGCGACGTCGACATGGCCCGCGCCCAGTTCCACGACACCTGCGGCCACATCTACCAGAACTACCAGGCACAGGTGCGGTTGGCCGTGAAGACGCGGTTCCTCGCCGGCCTGGCGCGGCGCCTCACCGAGGTGATCGGAACGGTCAAGATTCCTGCGGTCTCCGACCGGCTCGGACACCTCGCCGCACAGGTGGCCGGCGTCGAGGCGATGCTGCACGGCATCGAGGCGACCGGCACCCGGGTCGGCGACGCGTACGTCCCGAACAAGCACTTCGTCTACAGCGCGCAGGTGCTGACCCAGGAGCTCTACCCGCAGCTCGTCGCGACGATCAGGGAGCTCGCCGGCGGTGCCCTCATCATGTTGCCGTCCTCCGTCGCCGACTTCGACGACCCCGACCTCGCGCGCATCATCGGCAAGACGCAGCTCTCCCCCGCGATGGAGCCGAAGGAACGCGTCCGGTTCCTGAAGCTCGCGTGGGACGCCGTGGGCTCGGAGTTCGCGTCACGGCACCTGCAGTACGAGATGTTCTACGCCGGCGCCCCGTTCGTGACCCGCGGCCACAGCTTCCGCACCTACGACTGGCCGTCGGCGACCGGCCTCGTCGACACCGCGGGCGGCTGACCCCGCCTCCCGGTCAGCGGTTGATCTCCGCCATCGACACGTCGCCGTCGAGGGCGACGAGGGTCTGGGACGAGAAGTCGACCACCGCCAGGCTCAGGCCCATCTCCTCGTACGCCTGGAAGTCGGGCCAGGTCATCTCCTCGTCGAACAGGGCGCTCACGACGTCCGCGCTCGTGTCGAGGTTCGCGTTCCCGCGCTCGGTCGGGGCGAGACGTCGCCTGCCGTCGGCCACGACCTTGTCGTGGTCGTCGACGGTGAAGACCCAGGTCGCGCTGTGGAGGATCTTGTCGCGGCCCTCGTGCTCGTCGTCGAGGTCCTCGACCTCGACGATCGGCGGCACCCAGGACAGCACCGAGGGGTACTCGGGACGGTTCGCCGCATCGCGGTACTCCGCGAGCGCCCTGAGCACCTCGAGGTTGCGCCTCGCCACCTCGTCCTCCGGCCGGCCGTCGACCAGCGACGCGGTCAGCGCCCGCATCGCCTCGTCGACCTGTCGTGCCGCCTCTGTCACGTCGATCATCTGTCTCGCCTCTCTCGTCGCTCTACTTCTGCAGGAAGTGCCGGATGTGTGTCGCGGCAGGTTGTCGGCGATGCTGTCGAGCAGGCCCTTGCAGTTCTCGTCGGCGAGGCCCGCGAACGCGAGAATCCCCTTGATCTCGGTACACGGTCGCGGGCGACACACCGCGGAGGCTCGACGCCGCTGACGTTGTCGACGGTGGCCGCGAGCGAGCTCGTCGTCGGTATCCAGACCGTGCAGACGGAGTCGAACGCCGCCTTGCTGTCGAAGCCGGTCAGTGAGGGCTGCGTTCGCCTCTTCCTGGGCCGAGGTGATGTCCCGCTCGGCGTCCACGACGGTGCCGGACACGCCGTACGCGGCGTTGCCGATGGATCGCACCTGCGCGGGATGGATGGTGACCACTGTCGCGCTCCCCTTGACATCGGCGTCTGACGGGGGGTGCGATGCCTCGCCTCGAAAGGTGGTTCGGGAGCTAGCGACTCGCCCAGGCGTCGGTGCTGTCGGCGAGCTTGAGCACGCGGCGCGGCAGCCGGCCGCTCGCGATGTCGCCGACCGTCACGTGCTCGAGCACCCCGCGCAGGCTCGCCCTGGCGGCGACCCAGACCGTGCGGAGCGGCTCGACCGGGCCCTTGTACTCGCTCTGCTCCGGGCGCATGCCGCGGACCTCGGCCAGCGGGCCGTCGAGCGCGCGGATCACGTCGGCCACGGCGATCTCCTTGGCCGGGCGGGCCAGCAGGTAGCCGCCCTCGTTGCCGCGCCGGCTCGCCACGATGCCCGCGCGGCGCAGCTGGTTGAGGATGCCCTCGAGGAAGCGGGTGGGGATCTGCTGCGCCTCGGCGAGCGCCTCGCAGCTCACCCGCTCCTCGTGCGAGCTGGCGAGCACGACGAGTGCCCGCATGGCGTAGTCGACCCGAGCGGAGATATGCACGGGCTCATTCTGCACCCATGACCGGGAATTGCCGACGACCGACCCGAGGGGAACGTCAGTCGGGGTCGGATCCGCCGATCCTCGTGTCGATGTCGACGTCGGCGCCGTCGGCGCCGGCGCCGAGCATCGTGTGCGTCGAGTACCTGACGAGGTCGAGATCGAGTCCCAGCTGCCCGTACGCGTCGATGTCGGGCCAGGCCAGCTCCTCGTCGACGAGCGCGCCCACCACCGAGGCCGCGGTCTCCGGCCGGCGTTCCTCGCCGAGGCCCGCGAGCCGCTCGGCACCGCCGGTCACCGCCCGCTGCTCGTCGGTCACGGTGAACACCCAGGTGGCGAACTGGATGACCTTGTCCTCCGGTCCGGCCGTCTCCTCGATCTCCAGCAGCGGCGGCACCCACTCCAGCACCGCCGGGTTGTCCGGACGCTCGGCCGCGTCCTGGTACTCCGCCAGCGCCCGGAGGACGTCCCAGTCGCATGCCGTCACGTCGTCGTCGGAACGGTCGGAGTCGGTGAGTACGCGGGTCAGCGCGCGGACGGCGTTCTCGAGCCGCTCCGATGCCTGCTGCACGTCGGTGGTGTCCATGTCGCTATCCCTTGTAGATGAAGTGCCTGATGTGGTGCATCTGCCAGCCGCCGTTCGGCCCCTTCTTGAGCACGGTCACGGTGACGTCCGAGTGGCCGTACTTGCCGTACCGCACCGGCGGCACCTCGACCCGGTATCCCCTGGCCTTCATCTTCCTGGCGTAGTTGCCGGCCTGGCCCTTCGCGTCACCCGTGCTCTTCGCGTACGACCTGGTACGCCCCTGGTCGTTCCTGAGGTACCGCGTCGGCGACTTGGATGACGGGGAGTGCATCTTACTGAGCGCGGTGTTCATCGAGCCCGCGCCCTTGCCGGCCATCGCGACGCCTCCGGCGACGGCGGACACCGACGCGAGGGTGACGGGGACACTGACCGCGGCGACCGTGCCACCGCTGAGCACGGTGGCGCCGCCGCCACCGACCACCCCCACGCCGCCGAGCGCCGTGAGGGTCGCGCCGCCGATGGACAGGGCGAGACCGCGGGAGAACTCGCCCACGGCCTCACCGTTCTCGCCCAGCCAGTCGCCCACCGGGTCGTTCTTCGGCAAGGCCTCGGGTGAGGTGTCGCGCCAGTAGTCGCGCATCGACTCGCTGTCGAGCAGGTCGTCGATGGCCGAGCCGTACAGGTCCGCGTTGTGCGCGAGCCACCTCGGGTCCGCCACGTCCGTGGAGGCCGGCAGGCTCGTCCCGATCCGGTCGAGGAGGACCGTGGCGTCGTTGTCGGCGGCGGCGACGTAGCGCAGGATCCCCTTGACCTCGCGTTCGATCCGCGGCGCCGCCAAGGTCGCGGTCAGGTTGTCGCCGTCGGGATTTCCCATGGCGTCGACGGTGCCGGGTACGTCGTCGGACCTCTGCGCCGACCCGTCGTCGGCGACCGTGACGTGGTTCTCCTTCGCGTCGGCGAGGGCGGCCAGCAGCCTGTTGTGGGCGGTCGACATGGCCGACGTCAGGCCCGCGACGGCGTTCTTCCCTGTCTCCATGCGGAGAGCGGCGATCGACAGCGCGAGACCGTTGGTCCGCACCACCGACGACGCCTCGGGCAGACCGTCGCCGGTCCAGGCCGACCCGGCGGCGAGCTTGCGCGCGACCCTGGTGCCGTAGTCCTTCCCGCCGACCTCGAACCACGCCCCGGCGACGCCGAACTCCTCGGCGATGCCCTGGAGCCCGGCGATGCTGACCTGCTCGATCACGGAGACGGTGACGGCCATGTCAGAACCCCGGCCGGGAGCCGAAGACGGGCACCTTGGTGAACAGCGAGGCGCTGTCGTCGTCGCCACGGACGGCGGCGTCGGAGGTCCTGACGATCTTGCTGCCGGTGCTGACCGTGTCCGTCGCGAGTCCCTTGCCGATGACCACCCACATCGCGAGGCTGCTCGACAGCGCGGCCCTGCTCTGCAGGCCGCTCAGCCGGGCGTCACCGACGTCGGCCTTGCCCCGGTTGAGCGCGCTCGTCGCGCTGGGCAGAGTGCTACCGCCGACATCGCGCGCGGCGGCACCGATGGCGGTGAGCTCCCCCGGTCGGACGGTGATGCTCACGATTCCCCCTGGGTCGAACGGTCAGAACGACCCTCCGACCTCCCCGTCCGGGAGCACGTTCCACCGTCGACCAGTACCGGCCAGCGACTCCCGGTTCAGGCCCAGCGCCGGGTGCGCGACAGCAACGCCGCCGCGGCGACGGTGCCGGCCGTCGCGCTGCGCAGGACGGTGGGGCCGAGACGCAGGAAGCGGACGCCCGCGCCGGCGAACGCAACGGTCTCGGCGGGAGAGACGCCGCCCTCGGGGCCGACGACGAGCACGAGCTCGCCGGTCGCCGGTATGTCGACGGCGGTCACCGGCTCCCCGCGGTCGGCGTCGAGCACGGCCGCGAGGGACGCCGCGGCGAGGCGTTCGAGCACGGCCGAGGTCGACATGACCTCCGGCACCATGGGGGTCCAGGCACGCCGCGACTGCTTCGCCGCCTCGGTCGCCGTCGCGCGCCACCGCTGCGCGGAACGCTCGGCCCGGTCGTCGCGCCACCGCACGACACAGCGTTCGGCCTGCCACGGCACGATCTCGTCGACGCCTGCCTCGGTCATCGTCTCCACCGCCTGCTCGGCGCGGTCGCCCTTGGCCAGCGCCTGGACGACGACCAGACGTGGCTCGGCGGGCGGCACCTCGCGCCGTTCGACGACGGCGCAGGTCAGCGTGTCGCGGTCGGCCGCGGTCACGTCGCAGGTCACCAGTGCACCGGCGCCGTCGGACAGCAGGACCCGTTCGCCGGGACGGACGCGCCGTACCCGCGCCGCGTGCCGCCCCTCGGCGCCGTCGAGGACGACGACGTCGTCCGCGAGCGACGCGGCAGGCACGTGGAACAGCGGCGGCGTGGACACTAGGGATGCGCTGATTTTCTGGTTCGTCCGGGGTGCCGTCTGGCTGGGTGCTGGGGATCGCGGAATGATGAGGTGTGCGCAGCGATCAGGCCAGTTTCACCGATGTCGAGTACGGCAACCGTCGACGGGTCTCCCGCC
>WHST01000073.1 GCA_009379955.1 Streptosporangiales bacterium
CCCAACGTTTACGGCGTGGACTACCAGGGTATCTAATCCTGTTCGCTCCCCACGCTTTCGCTCCTCAGCGTCAACAACGGCCCAGAGACCCGCCTTCGCCACCGGTGTTCCTCCTGATATCTGCGCATTCCACCGCTACACCAGGAATTCCAGTCTCCCCTACCGTGTTCTAGCTCGCCCGTATCCACTGCAGGTCCGAGGTTGAGCCTCGGATTTTCACAGCGGACGTGACGAGCCGCCTACGAGCTCTTTACGCCCAATAATTCCGGACAACGCTTGCGCCCTACGTATTACCGCGGCTGCTGGCACGTAGTTAGCCGGCGCTTTCTCGCCAGGTACCGTCACTTTCGCTTCGTCCCTGGTGACAGAGGTTTACAACCCGAAGGCCTTCATCCCTCACGCGGCGTCGCTGCCTCAGGCTTTCGCCCATTGGGCAAGATTCCCCACTGCTGCCTCCCGTAGGAGTCTGGGCCGTGTCTCAGTCCCAGTGTGGCCGGTCGCCCTCTCAGGCCGGCTACCCGTCGATGCCTTGGTAGGCCATTACCCCACCAACAAGCTGATAGGCCGCGGGCTCATCCCTGACCGCTAACACATTTCCACACCTCCTCATGCGAGGTGGTGTGAATATCCGGCATTAATCTCGGTTTCCCGGGGCTATTCCGGTGTCAGGGGTAGATTGCCCACGTGTTACTCACCCGTTCGCCGCTCGTGTACCCCCGAAGGGGCCTTACCGCTCGACTTGCATGTGTAAAGCACGCCGCCAGCGTTCGTCCTGAGCCAGGATCAAACTCTCCGTTGAGGTTCTGCGCACGGTCACGCCGAAGCGTGAGGTGCAAGTCCTCAGGAGGGCACTGCTCGCGCAGTGTCCTGTACTCGATTTGTCGCGGCATCATTGATGACTTACGCCATCGCCGAAGCCGCTGACGGGGTTGACCGGTGACTGACGGGGCGATCGGAGTCGCCTCGTCTGTACGCCGGTCAGGTGATTCGCACTGACTTTCGGCACGCTGTTGAGTTCTCAAGGAGCGGGCGCGCACCATCCCCAGGTCTTTCGACCTCGGTCTGGGGCAGAACCTCTAACCTACCCACCGGCCGGACTGGGAGTCAAACCGGGGCTTGGCCAATCCCATCGCCGGACGCACGCGTCTGAACGCTTCCGTCCTGGCTGGGAGCCCTTCGCGGACCGGCCACCGTGATGTCCGTTCCTCCGCACCGGGCAGAAGCAACATTAGAGGTACCCACTTGCGGCAGTCAAATCGGGGTCCCCCTGGGCGTCTGCGGAGACGTCGCCGCGCGGCCGGGAGTGGCGTTCCCGCAGGTCAGCGCCCTACGCCAGTGGTGAGGGTCCGCCGAGCTCGACGGCCGCCAGGGTGCGCCTGCCCCTGCGCAGGACGAGCCAGCGTCCATGAAGTAGATCACTGCCGGTGGGCGCGGCCCCCTCATCGGTGACCCGATCGTTATTGACGTACGCCCCGCCGTCGGCGATCGTGCGCCTCGCCTCCGATCGACTCTTGACCAGACCGGCCTCCGCGAACAGCTCCGCGTAGGTCGGTGGCTGCTCCGCCGACGCGCTCACCCGGGGCAGCTCGGCCACGGCGGCGGCCAGGGTCGCCTCGTCGAGAGCCGCCAGCTCACCCCGGCCGAACAGTGCCTGGCTCGCCGCGACCACCTTCGCGCACTCGTCGGCGCCGTGGACGAGCGTCGTCAGCTCCTCGGCGAGGGCACGTTGCGCCGCACGCGCCTGCGGACGCTCGGCCGTCTGCTTCTCGAGCTCCTCGATCTCCTCGCGCGTGCGGAAGCTGAGGACCCGCAGGTGGCTCGGCACGTCCGCGTCGTCGATGTTGAGCCAGAACTGGAAGAAGCCGTACGGCGAGAGCATCGCCGGGTCGAGCCAGACCGCTCCCCCGGCCGTCTTGCCGTACTTGGTGCCGTCGGCCCTGGTGAGCAGCGGCGTGGCGAGGGCATGCGCGGTCACGCCCTCGACGCGCCTGATCAGGTCGACGCCGGCCGTGATGTTGCCCCACTGGTCGCTGCCGCCGAACTGGAGGACGCAGCCGTGGCGCCGGTACAGCTCGAGGAAGTCGAACGCCTGCAGGATCTGGTAGCTGAACTCGGTGTAGCCGATGCCGATGTCGGAGTTGAGGCGTGCGCTCACCGCCTCCTTCGCGATCATCCTGTTGACCCGGAAGTGCTGCCCGATGTCACGCAGGAACTCCAGGGCGCTCAGCGGCGCCGTCCAGTCGAGGTTGTTGACCAGGTGCGCGGCGTTGGGCCCGTCGAAGTCGAGGAACGGCTCGATCTGCGCGCGGATCCGCTCCACCCAGCCGGATACGACCTCCGGAGCGTTGAGCGTGCGCTCGCGGTCGGGGTTCGGGTCGCCGATGAGTCCCGTCGAGCCGCCGACCAGCGCGAGCGGCCGGTGCCCGGCCTGCTGCAGTCGCCGCATCGTGAGCACCTGGACCAGGTGCCCGTGGTGCAGGCTCGGCGCCGTCGGGTCGAAGCCGCAGTAGTACGTGACCGGACCCTCGCGAAGGGCCGCCCGCAGGGCGTCCCTGTCGGTCGACTCGGCCAGCAGGCCGCGCCACTCCAGGTCGTCGATGATGTCGGTCACAGGGTCCTCGTCCAGCTCGTCGGCAATGTCCGCCCTTAGGTTACGACCTGTCACCACGACGCTTGGGGACGTGCCTGCGGTACGGCGACACGGTCGGCTCCCCCGCCAGGTGGAAGCGCCACGGCACCTCGGCGGCGCTCGCCACCCCGGTGCGCGGGGACGTCAGCACCTCGCCGGACGCCTTCGCTCCCCGTCGCACCCGCAGGGCGCCGTCCGCTGCGCACCCGTCGGCGCCGTCCTCGGCCCTGCCGACGCCGAGCGCGACGGTGAGCCGCGCGGGGCCGCGGGCGAGGTCGCGGTCGGCCACCCGCGGCCCGCGCCTGGCCCTCGCGAGCTCGACGCCGCCGACCACGTCGCCGGCGCGGAGCAGGACGGCGGATGCCGCACCGGGCGGCAGGCAGACGAGGTTCATGCAGAAGTGCATGCCGTAGGTGAAGTACACGTAGATGTGACCAGACTCGCCGTACATCGTGGCGTTGCGCGGCCGGCGTCCGCGGTACGCGTGCGACGCCGGGTCGGACTCGCCCTCGTACGCCTCGACCTCGGTGAGCCGTACGGCGACGAGACCCTCGGACGTCTCGTGCTCGACCACCCGGCCGAGCAGGTCGGGCGCCACCTCGACGGCGGGCCGGTCGAAGAACCGCCTGGGCAGCACCGCTCCCCTGACCGATACCGCCCTGGCCACCCGCACCCGTCCTCTCCCGAGTCACGCCACCGTTCCACGTGAGTCTGTCAGTGCGTCACCGTTCCGGGTCAGCGCTTCACCCACGCACGTGCGGTCTGAGCCGCTGCCGCGACCTCGTCGAGCTGGCGCGCGACCTGCGCGGGTGCGGTGCCTCCGCGTGCCGAGCGCGACGCGAGCGAGCCGGGAACGGTGAGCACCGTCCGCACCTCGGGCGTGAGCGCGGGCGAGATCTCGGCGAGGTCGTCGTCCGACAGGTCGGTCAGCTCGATGCCGCGCGACTCGCAGATCCGTACACATGCTCCCGCGGTCTCGTGCGCCTGCCGGAACGGCATGCCCTGCCGGACGAGCCACTCCGCGACGTCGGTCGCGAGCGAGAAGCCCTTCGGCGCGAGCGCCGCCATCCGGTCGGTGTCGAAGCGCAGGGTCGCGACCATGCCGACGACCGCCGGCAGCAGCACGAGGAGCGTGTCGACCGAGTCGAACACCGGCTCCTTGTCCTCCTGCAGGTCCCTGTTGTACGCGAGCGGCAGCGCCTTCAGCGTCGCGAGCAGGCCGGTGACGTTGCCGACGAGGCGACCGGCCTTGCCCCTCGCCAGCTCGGCGACGTCGGGGTTCTTCTTCTGCGGCATGATCGAGGAACCGGTCGACCACGCGTCGTCGAGGGCGGCATAGCCGAACTCCTCGGTCGACCAGATGACGACCTCCTCGGCGAGCCGCGACACGTCGACACCGATCATCGCGAGGACGAACGCGAACTCGGCGGCGAAGTCGCGCGCGGCGACGCCGTCGATCGAGTTCGCCACGGCCCGGTCGAAGCCCAGCTCCGCGGCCACGAGCTCCGGGTCGAGCCCGAGCGACGACCCGGCGAGCGCGCCGGAGCCGTACGGCGACTCCGCGGTGCGGACGTCCCAGTCGCGCAGCCGGTCGACGTCGCGCAGCAGCGCCCAGGCGTGGGCGAGCAGGTGGTGGCCGAGCAGCACCGGCTGGGCGTGCTGGAAGTGCGTACGGCCGGGCAGGGGCGCGTCCGGGTGCCGCCGCGCCTGCTCGACCAGCGCGTCGACGAGGTCGACGACGCGCGCGGCCACGGCACGCGCATGGTCGCGCAGGTACATCCGGAACAGGGTGGCGATCTGGTCGTTGCGCGACCGGCCGGCACGGAGCCGGCCACCGAGGTCGGCCCCCACCCGCTCGACGAAGCCGCGCTCCAGCGCGGTGTGCACGTCCTCGTCGTCCGGCGCCGGCGTGAACGCACCGGACTCGACGTCGGCGCGCAGCCGGTCGAGCCCCTCCTCGGTCCGCTGCAGCTCGTCGTCGGTCAGCAGCCCCGCGCGGTGCAGGACGTGGGCGTGAGCGACAGACCCGCGGATGTCGTACGCCGCGAGCCGCCAGTCGAAGTGGGTCGACACGGAGAGCGCGAACAGCGCCTCGGCCGGGCCGCCGGCGAACCGTCCGCCCCACAGCATCGCCGACTCTCCCCCGGTGTCCGCTTCGCTCATCGCCTCAGCCCGCCGTGCGCCTGTCGCGCTGCGCGGCGAGCTTGCTCGGCAGGCCCCACAGCTCCACGAACCCCCTGGCGAGCGACTGGTCGAACGCGTCGCCGCTGTCGTACGTCGCGAGCGCGTAGTCGTACAACGACTCCTCGCTGCGCCGGCCGGTGACGACGGCGCGGCCGCCGTGCAGCACCATCCTGATGTCGCCCGACACGTGCTGCTGGGTCTCGTCGATGAACGCCTCGAGCGCCCGCTTGAGCGGCGAGAACCACAGGCCGTCGTACACGAGCTCGCCCCACCGCTGGTCGACCGTGCGCTTGAACCGCGCGAGCTCCCGCTCGATCGTGACGCTCTCCAGCTCCTGGTGCGCGGTGATCAGCGCGATCGCGCCCGGCGCCTCGTAGATCTCCCTGCTCTTGATGCCGACGAGGCGGTCCTCGACCATGTCGAGGCGTCCGACGCCCTGATCGCCGGCCCGCTCGTTGAGCTGCTCGATCGCCTGGAGCATCGTGACCGGCTGGCCGTCGAGCGCCACCGGGACGCCCCGCTCGAACGTGACGACGACCTGGTCAGGCTCCCGCGGCGTCGCGGGGTCGCGGGTGTACGAGTAGAGGTCCTCGGTCGGGCCGTTCCAGATGTCCTCGAGGAAGCCGGTCTCGACCGCGCGTCCCCACACGTTCTGGTCGATGGAGTAGGGCGACTTCCGCGTGACGTCGAGCGGCAGGCCGCGCTCCTCGGCGAACTCGATCGCCTTGTCGCGGGTCCAGGCGTAGTCACGTGCGGGCGCGAGGCACGTCAGCTCGGGGGCGAGGGCGGCGATGCCGGCCTCGAACCGCACCTGGTCGTTGCCCTTACCCGTGCAGCCGTGGCCGACGGTCGTGGCGCCGTGCTTGCGTGCGGCGGCGACGAGGTGCTTGACGATCACCGGCCGGGACAGCGACGAGAGGAGCGGGTAGCGGTCCATGTAGAGCGCGTTGGCGCGGAGTGCGGGGAGGCAGTACTCGGCCGCGTACTCGTCGCGCAGGTCGAGCACCTCGACCTCGACGGCGCCGCACGCGAGCGCGCGCTCGCGGACGACGTCGAGGCTCTCCCCGCCCTGGCCGACGTCGGCGATGACCTCGGCGCCGCGCTGCTCGGCGATGAACGGAATGGCCACGGAGGTATCGAGGCCCCCGGAGTACGCGAGAACGACCCGGTCAGTCACCGTCTTCTCCTCTCGTCGGTCGGTTCCCCCGCGCCAGGGCGAGCATCTGTTCCGCGATCCCCGCTCCCCCCTCGGGGTCGGCCGCGATCACGAGCACGGTGTCGTCGCCGGCGATGGTGCCGATGACGGCGTCGAGCTCGGCATGGTCGAGCGCGGACGCGAAGAACTGCGCGGCTCCCGGCGGCGTGCGGAGCACGACGAGGTTCGCCGACGTCACCGCGGACACCAACAGCTCGCCGCACACCTTCGCCAGGCGCGACCCGGCGTGCTGCGGCGCGTCGGGCACGGCCCGCGGCGTGCGGTCGCCGCCCTCGCCGGGCAGCGCGTACACGAGCGCGCCGTCGAGGCCGCGGACGCGTACGGCACCGAGGTCGTCGAGGTCGCGCGACAGCGTGGTCTGCGTGACGGCGATGCCGACGGCGGCGAGCTGCTCGGCGAGCTCGCCCTGCGACCGGATCTCGCGCCTGGACAGCACCTCGACGATGTACTGCCGCCTGGCGGTCTTGGTGGCGGGCCAGGTGGCGGGGACCTGCCCGCCGTCGGCGGACGTCATGGTTGCCGCTCCAGCAGCCAGGTGAGCAGCGCCTTCTGCGCATGCAGCCGGTTCTCGGCCTCGTCCCAGACGACGCTTCGCGGACCGTCGATCACCTCGGCGAGGACCTCCTTGCCCCGGTACGCCGGCAGGCAGTGCAGGAACACCGCGTCGTCGGCGGCGTGGTCCATCAGCTCCGGCGTCACAGCGAAAGGCACGAACGGCTGCGCGCGGGCCGCGGCCTCCTCCTCCTGCCCCATCGACACCCAGCTGTCGGTGGCGACCGCGTCGGCTCCGTCGACGGCGGCGCGCGCGTCGGTCAGGTGCGTCACCGATCCGCCGGTCTCGGCCGCGATGCGCGCGGCGGTGGCGAGCACGCCGGGGTCGGGAGCGTAGGCGTCCGGCCCACCTACCCGGACGTGCATGCCCGCGGTCGAGCCGCCGAGCAGGTACGACGACGCCATGTTGTGGGCCGTGTCGCCGAGGAACGTCAGGGTGCGGCCGGCCAGCGATCCCTTGTGCTCCTGGATCGTCAGCAGGTCGGCGAGGATCTGGCACGGGTGGAACGCGTCGGTGAGGGCGTTGACGACGGGTACGCCGGCGTACTCCGCCATCTCCTCGATCCGGTCCTGGCCGTAGGTGCGCCACACGATCGCGGCGACCTGGCGGCCGAGCACGCGCGCGGTGTCGGCGATCGACTCGCGCACGCCGACCTGGGCGAGCCGCGAGTCGACGACCATCGGGTGGCCGCCCAGCTCCGCGATCCCGACGGTGAACGACACCTGCGTGCGCAGGGTCGGCTTGTCGAACAGGATGGCGACCGTCCGCGGTCCAGCGAGGGGCCGCCGCGCGGTGCGGTCCTTCTTCAGTTGAGCGGCCAGCTCGAGCACCGCGGCCTGCGCCGCCGGGTCGAGGTCGTCGTCCCTGAGGAAGTGCGTGGTCACCTGGTGCCTCCCTGGTCTGCGTGGGCGGCGTCAAGGATGGCAGGCAGGGCGGCGACGAACGCGTCGGCGTCGGCGACCCCGAGCACGAGCGGCGGGGCGATCCTGATCCGGTCGGGCTGCACGGCGTTGACGAGGAAGCCGGCGTCGCGCGCGGCCGCCTCGACCGCGGGTGCCATGGGGGCGGTCAGCGCGAGCCCCAGCCACAGGCCGCTGCCGTGCACCCCCGCGACGAGTGGGTGCCCGCAGGACGCGAGGCCGCCGGCGAGCCGGTCGCCGACCTCGCGCACATGGGCGAGCAGGCCGTCGCGCTCGATCGTGTCGAGCACGGCGAGGGCCGCGGCGCTGGCGACCGGGTTGCCGCCGAAGGTGCTGCCGTGCGCGCCCTTGGCGAACGCGGTGCCCAGCGGGCCGAAGCCGACGCACGCACCGATCGGCAGCCCGCCGCCGAGGCCCTTCGCGAGGGTCAGCACGTCCGGCCGGACTCCCGCCGTCTGATGCGCGAACCACGCCCCGGTACGGCCGATGCCGCTCTGGATCTCGTCGAGGACGAAGACGGCGCCGGTGTCGTCGCAGACCTTCCTGGCTGCGGCGAGGTAGCCGGCGGGCGCCGGCACGACTCCCGCCTCCCCCTGAGTCGGTTCGAGGAAGACACCGGCGCAGGTCTCGTCGACCGCGTCGCGGAGCGCGTCGCCGTCGCCGTAAGGGACGAACGTGACGTCGATGCCGTACGGCTGGAAGGGGGCGCGGATCGCCTCCTTGCCGGTCAGCGCGAGCGCGCCGAGGCTGCGCCCGTGGAAGCCGTTCCTGGTGGCGACGAACCGGGTGCGTTCGGCTCCCGCGTGGCTGCGGACGAGCTTGATCGCCGCCTCGTTGGCCTCGGTGCCACTGTTGGTGAGGAACACCCGCGCGTCGTCGCCGAGGAGCCCCAGCAGCCGCTCGGCGAGCAGCACCGCCGGCTCGTTGACGAACAGGTTGCTCGTGTGGCCGATCCGCGCGACTTGCCCGGCCACGGCCGCCACGATGGCGGGGTGCGCATGGCCGAGCGCCGACACCGCGATGCCCGCGATGAGGTCGACGTACTCGCGTCCGTCGGCGTCACGCACCCGGGCGCCGCTGCCCTCGACCAGCGCGACGGGCGGCGTGCCGTACGTCGGCATGAACGCGTTCGTGAAGCGCTCCCGCAGGTCGTCCGTCAGGCTCATTGCTCGGTCCCGTCGACGGTCACCATCGTGCCGATCCCTTCGTCGGTGAAGACCTCGAGCAGCACGGCGTGCTCGAGCCGGCCGTCGAGGACGTGGGCCCGCGCGACGCCGCCGCGGACGGCCGTGAGGCACGCCTCCATCTTCGGCAGCATGCCGGTCGCCAGCGTGGGCAGCAGCTCGGCGAGCTCGTCGGCGGACAGCGCGGAGATGATCTCCTCGGACGCCGGCCAGTCGGCGTAGAGGCCCTCGACGTCGGTCAGCACGACGAGCTTCGTCGCCCCGAGCGCGACCGCGAGTGCCGCGGCGGCGGTGTCGGCGTTGACGTTGTAGATCGTGCCGTCGCGGCCGCGGGCGATGCTCGACACGATCGGGATCCGGCCGTCGTCGAGCAGGCTGGCGACGGCGTCGGGCTGCACCTGGACGATGTCGCCGACCTGCCCGAGGTCGACCGGCTCGCCGTCGACGACGGTCGCGCGCTTCTCGGCGACGAACAGGTTCGCGTCCTCGCCCGACATGCCGACCGCGAACGGGCCGTGCGCGTTGACCAGTCCGATGAGCTCGCGGTTGACCTGCCCGGTGAGCACCATGCGGACGACGTCCATCGTCTCCGCCGTCGTGACCCGCAGCCCGCCGGCGAACGTGCTCTCCAGCCCGAGCCGGTCGAGGTGCGCGGTGATCTGCGGCCCGCCGCCGTGTACGACGACCGGCCTGATGCCCGCGTAGCGCAGGAAGACGAGGTCCTCGGCGAACGACGCGCGCAACGTGTCGTCGGCCATCGCGTGCCCGCCGTACTTCACGACGACGGTCCTGTCGTGGAACCGCTCCAGCCACGGCAGCGCCTCGATCAGCGTGCTCGCCTTGGCCATGGCGATCGCCCGGTCGCGCTTCACGGCGTCCTTCACGTCGAGTACGCCGAGTTCTCGTGGACGTACGCGGCGGTCAGGTCGTTGGTCCAGAGGGTGGCGGACTCCGTGCCCGCCGCGAGGTCGGCGGTGACGACCACCTCGCGCCCGCTCATGTCGACCTTCGCGCGGTCCTCGCCCGGCGCCCCGGCCCGGCACACCCACACGCCGTTGACGGCGACCGCGAGCGCGTCGGGCTCGAAGGTCGCGTCGGTGGTGCCGATCGCCGACAGCACCCGGCCCCAGTTCGGGTCCTCGCCGTGGATCGCGCACTTCAACAGGGCACTGCGCGCGACCGCCCGCGCCACGGTGACCGCGTCGTGCTCCGACGCCGCGTTGGCGACGTCGATCCTGATGTCCTTGCTGGCGCCCTCGGCGTCGGCGACCAGCTGGCGCGCGAGGTCGGCGCAGACCGACGTGACGTGCCCCGCCAGCTCGTCCTCGTCGGCAGTCACGCCGCTCGCGCCGCTCGCCAGCAGGAGCACGGTGTCGTTGGTGGAGAGACAGCCGTCGGAGTCGACCCGGTCGAACGTCGTGTGCGTCGCGCCGGCCAGCACCCTGCGCAGCACGTCGGCGTCGGCGACCGCGTCGGTGGTGACGACCGCGAGCATCGTCGCCAGCGCGGGCGCGAGCATGCCTGCGCCCTTGGCCATGCCGCCGACGGTGTAGCCGGAGCCGGACGACACCGCGGTCTTCGGCCTCGTGTCGGTCGTCATGATCGCCGCGGCCGCGGCGTCGCCTCCGGCCGAGTCGAGACCAGCGGCCACGGTGGACACGCCCCCGAGCAGCGTGTCCATCGGGAGGTAGTCGCCGATCAACCCGGTCGAGCACACCGCGACGTCGGCCGCCGATACGTCCAGCTCCCCGGCCACGGCCTCGGCGGTGCGGTGGGTGTCCTGGAAGCCGCGCGTGCCTGTGCAGGCGTTGGCGCCGCCGGAGTTCAGCACCACGGCCCGTACGACGCCGTCGGCGACGACCTGCTGGGACCACAGCACCGGCGCGGCCTTCACCCGGTTGGCGGTGAAGACCCCCGCGGCGTCGTACCGCGGCCCGTCGTTGACCACGAGCGCGACGTCGGGACGTCCGCTCGCCTTCAGCCCCGCGGCGACCCCGCTCGCCCGGAACCCCTTCGCTTCGGTGACACCCATCTACGCGGCTCTCCTCACGGTGCCACTCCCGCCAGGGGGAGTCCGGTCGTCTCCGGCAGGCCGAGGGCGAGGTTGGCGCACTGGATCGCCTGTCCCGCCGTGCCCTTGGTCAGGTTGTCGATGGCGCAGACCGCGACGATCCGCTCGGCGTCGGGGTCGACGGTCACCTGCACGTGTGCGGTGTTGGCGCCGAGAGTCGCCGCCGTCGTCGGCCAGGTGCCGGCAGGCAGCAGCGAGACGAACGGCTCTGCGTCGTACGCCCGCTCGTACGCCGCACGCAGGTCGGCGTCGGTGCCCGCCGTCCGCGCACTGCAGGTGACGAGCTCCCCGCGTGGCATCGGCGCGAGCAACGGGGTGAAGGAGAGGCGCACCTGCTCGCCCGCCGCGGCGGTCAGGCCCTGCGCGATCTCCGGCGTGTGCCGGTGCCCGCCACCGACGCCGTACGGCGACATCGCGCCCATCACCTCACTCGCCAGCAGGTGCGGCTTCATCGACCGCCCGGCGCCCGAGGTGCCCGACGCGGCGACGATCACGACGTCGGGCTCGGCGAGGCCCGCGGCGTACGCGGGGACGAGGGCGAGGAGCGCGGCGGTCGGGTAGCAGCCGGGGACCGCGATGCGGCGCGCGCCGGCGAGTGCGTCGCGCGCGCCGGGGAGCTCGGGGAGGCCGTACGGCCACGTGCCCGCGTGCTCGCCGCCGTACCAGCGCCGCCACGCGGCGGGATCGTGCAGCCGGAAGTCGGCGCCGCAGTCGACGACGAGAGTGGACGCCGGCAGGGCTGCGGCGATGGCGGCCGAGTGCCCGTGCGGGAGCGCGAGGAAGACGACGTCGTGGCCGGCGAGCACGCCGGGGGTCGTCTCGTCGAGCACCCGGTCGGCGAGGGGAGTCAGCTGCGGGTGATGGCCGGCCAGCGGCGTGCCCGCGCTGCTCGCCGCCGTGACCGCACCGACCTCGAGCTCGGGGTGACCGAGCAGCAGGCGCAGCAGCTCGCCTCCGGCGTAGCCGCTCGCGCCGGCGACCGCCGCGGTCATGCCCATGGGTCTCCCTCCGTCCAGCATGATTATGCATCATCACGCAGGTCTATGCAAAGGCTCGCTCGTCGTCCGCGCTGGAGACCAATGCCCGCGTCGGAGCGGTGGAACGGCCGCCCATGGGGCAGAATGTGGGCTCATGTCAGGTCCAGGCCGTCCGGCGGCGCCACCCTCGGTCGGGCGGGCAGGATCTCCGCGCCGACGCTCGCCCGACCGCGCTCCGTTGGGCTGGCTCCTGCTCGCCCCCGCCCTCGTGCTCTGGCTCGCCGCGCTCGTCGCCCCGGTGCTCTACACCGCGTATCTCAGCCTCCAGCAGACCGGCAACATCCGCGACCTCAGCCGGACGGAGTTCGTCGGTCTCGACAACTACACCGCGCTCTCGGGTGTCGACGCGCTGCCGGGCAGCATCGGCTTCACCCTCGCCGTCGTGCTCGTCCGCGTCGCCGCCGTCGCGGTCGTGCCGCCGGCGCTCGCCTGGGGCGTCGCGACCCTCGGCCGCCGCGCCGCCATCCCCGTCGGCGTCGCGTTCGCCGTCCCGCTCGCGTTCGCGACACCGGCCATGGCCGCCGCCGGCAGGGTCTCCGCCGCGCCGACCGGGTCGCTGGCCACAGAGGCGGGCGCCCGCCTCGCCGTCCTCGGGTTCGACGCGACGCACGCGCTGCTCTACGGCTGCGCGCTCGGGCTCGTCGTGCTCGTGGGGGCGCTTCGACAGGACCCGGCGAGCCTCACCCCGCGGCGGTCGTACCGCGCGTTCGCGATCGCCTGGCTGGTCGGGATCATCGCGGCGGCGGCGTACGGCCTCCAGGCGTTCACCGAGATGCAGCTCATGACCGGGGGCGGTCCACGCGACGCGACCAGCACCCTCGGCCTGCTGGCGATCAGATCCGCCGTCGTGAACTTCCAGCTCGGCTACGCCGCCGCGTTCAGCGTCGTCATCCTCGTCCCCGTCCTGCTCCTCGGTCTCGGCACCGGCTTCCTGGTCGTCGCGACCCGTGTCCGCGTCGACATCGACGCACCGGTCGAGCGCTGGACGGCCAGGACGACGCCGCTGTCGATCGCCGCGATCGTCGCGGGCGGCGTCGCGCTCGTGGTCGCGCTCTTCGCCCTCGTCGAGGGAGTGCTGCCCGTCGTGGCGGGCTGGACCGGCCAGCCGCCGCCGGAACAGGCCGTGGTGAGCTCGCTCGGTCGGCTGCTCACACACGACCTCGTCACGACGTTCCTCGTCGTCGCCGTGTCGCTGGCGGCGGCGGTCGGCATCGTGCTCTGCCGTCCCCTCGGACGGGGCAGCGAGTGGATGCTGCTGGCGTTCGCGCCCTGGCTCTTCCTCACGAACGTCCCGCTCGCGGTCAACCTGCTCATCACCAACACGAGCGGGCTGCAGCGCCCGCTCGCGTACCTGCAGCCCGCGCTGTCGCTCATGCCGGCGCTCATCTTCGCGTTCGCCGTCATCCTGCGCGGCCTCGAACCGCGGTGGCGCGTCGGACGCGCACGCGGTGAGTCCCTGCCGCTCGGGCCGCACGTGATGGTCCCGCTCGTGCCCATGATCGCGGCCATCGGCCTGGCGGCGTTCGTGGCCACCGCCCACGAGCTCGTCACGCCGTACACCACCGTGATCAGGCCGGACGAGTCGTCGCTGGTGCTGATCGCCGTGCGGCAGGCCGTGCAGATGTCGGGCGAGCAGCAGGCACTCACCCTCGCCGACCTCCCCATGGCCACGGTGAGCTTCCTCGGCCTGGCCGCGGCGTTCGTCTGGTACGCCGGCCGCATCGTGGTCAGGGCCGGCGCCGACCCCGACCTGCCGACCACCATCCCGGTGACCCGCGAGGTGCCGGGTCCCGGCGCCGCACCGCGCTAGCCCGGCGACCGTTCGCGGAGCACCGCGCCGACGCGGCGGGTGGCCTCGGCGACCGCGGCGTCGCGGGCGTCGTTGACCTCCTGGGCGGTGAGCGTACGGTCGAGGGCGCGGAGGCACATCCTGTAGGCCAGCGACCTGCGGTCGGCGCCGACCTGCTCGCCGGTGTAGACGTCGAACAGCCGCAGCGCCTCGAGCAGCTCCCCCGCGCCGTCGCGCAGCGCCGCCTCGACCTCGGCCACCGGCGTGGTCGCGTCGACCGACAGTGCCACGTCGACGAACGCCGGCGGGTACGCCGAGATCGGGACGGCCTTGGCGGGCGGCGCGTCCTCGACCGGCAGCGCCGACAGGCTCAGCTCCGCCGCGCACGTGCGCGGCGGCAGACCGTAGGCCTCGACCACGCGCGGGTGCAGCTCCCCTGCGTGCCCGACGAGCGTGTCGCCGACGAGCAGCGCGGCGCACCGACCCGGATGCCACGGCGCGTGCTCGTCGTGTCGGGCGACGAGCTCGACGCCCGCCTCCGCGGCCACGGTGCGCGCAGCCTCGACCGCGTCGGCCCAGCCGGCGGCCCGGCCGGCTCCCCACCAGCCGGCCGGCGAACGATCGCCGGCGAGCACCACGGCCACGCGCTCGGGCTGGTCCGGCAGCACCCGCTCGATCCGGGCGAGCACCTCGGGCGCCGGCCGCGCCTCGACTCCCGGCCGGAGAACCTCCCCCGCGGCCACGTCCTCGCCGCCGGACCGGTACACCAGACCGGTCTCGAAGAGGGCGACGTCGGAGAGGCCACGACCGACGTTGCGCCGCAGCGCCCTGAGCAGGCCGGGCAGCAACGTGGTGCGCAGCAGCGGCTGCTCGTCGGACAGGGGGTTGGCGAGGCGGAAGGCGTTCCTGCGCGGGTCGGACGCGTCGAGACCCAGCGCGTCCCAGTCGGCCTCGGATACCCACGGCGGCGAGATGGCCTCGACGTAGCCCGTGTACGCGAGTGCGCGGCCGACCCGCCGGCGGAAGCGCTGCCGGTCGGTCAGGCCACGGCCGGGCGGCGGGGTGGGCACCACCTCGGGGATGCGCTCGTAGCCCTCGAGGCGCGCCACCTCCTCGACGAGGTCGGCGGGGTCACGCAGGTCGGGACGCCACGACGGTGGGCGTACCACGAGCGGCTCGCCCGCGGGGATATCGCAGCCCACCTGCTGCAGCCGCTGGGTCACCGTGACCGGGTCGATCGGCAGACCGATGGTCCGTGCCGGCAGGTCGGACGCCAGCGAGATCACCGGCGGGTCGTACGGCCCACCGGTGACCGTCAGCGCACCCACCGACGCGTCGCCGTACTCGACGAGCAGTTCCGCCGCGCGCTGCAGCGCGGCGACCGCGATCTCGGGGTCGACGCCCCGCTCGAACCGTCGCGACGCCTCGCTCGGCAGCCGGTGTCGGCGCACGGCACGGCCGATCGACGCCGGGTCCCACCACGCCGCCTCAAGCAGCAGGTCGACGGTGGTGTCGGAGATCTCCGACTCCGCGCCGCCCATGACACCCGCCAATGCGACCGCGCCGGTCTCGTCCGCCACGACCATGTCGTCGGCGTCGAGGCTGTGCGTCACGTGGTCGATCGTGACGAGCTTCTCGCCCGCCGTGGCACGCCGGACGACGATGCCGCCGGTGAGCCGTGCGGCGTCGAACGCGTGCATCGGCTGGCCGAGCTCGAGCATCACGTAGTTCGTGACGTCGACCGCCAGCGACACGCTGCGCACGCCCGCGTGGTGCAGTCGGGTGCGCAGCCACAGCGGCGACGGCAGCGACGGGTCGAGGCCCGACACGGTCAGGGCGCTGAACCGCCGGCAGCCCGACGGGTCGTCGATGCGTACCGGCCATCCCGCGGGGTCGGGCGCCGGCTCCTTGACCGCGTCGCGCGGGTCGCGGAACGCGCCGCCGGTGACGTACGACGTCTCGCGCGCGAGCCCGCGCACCGACTCGAGGTGGCCGCAGTCGGGCGTGATCTCCAGGTCGAGCACGGTCTCGCGCACGCCGAGGACGCCGGTCAGGTCGACACCGGGGGTGCCGGTGCCCGGCGGCAGCACGAGGATGCCGCTGTGGTCGTCGCCGATGCCCAGCTCAAGCACCGAGCAGATCATGCCGTCGCTGACGTGGCCGTACGTCTTGCGCGCGGTGATGGTGAACCCGCCGGGCAGGACGGTGCCGGGCAGCGCGACGACGACGAGGTCGCCGACCGCGAAGTTCGTGGCGCCGCAGATGACGCCGCGCGGCCGCAGACCGCCGGCGCCGTCGTCGGCGTTGTGCGGACCGACGTCGACCCGGCACCAGCGGATCGGCTTCTTGAACTCGGCGAGCTCCTCGATCTCGCGGACCTCGCCGAGCACCAGCGGACCCGACAGGTCGTCGCCGCGCTCGTCGACGGCCTCGACCTCCATGCCCAGGGGCACGAGCAGGTCGCCGAGGGCACGCCCGCTGAGGTCGGCGGGCACGTCGACGTACTGGCGCAGCCAGGAGAGCGGGGCGCGCATTAGATCTCCGTCCCGAACGGGAGGGCGTAGCGGACGTCGCCCTCGAACATGTCGCGCAGGTCGTCGGAGCCGTGCCGGAACATCACGGTGCGGTCGACCCCCATGCCGAACGCGAAGCCGCTGTAGCGGTCCGGGTCGACGCCGCAGGCGCGCAGCACGCGCGGGTTGACCATGCCGCAGCCGCCCCACTCGATCCAGCCCTCGGACGCACACGTGCGGCACGGCCGGTCGGGGTCACCGACCGACGCTCCTCGGCAGGCGAAGCAGCGCAGGTCGAACTCCGCGGACGGCTCGGTGAACGGGAAGAACGACGGCCGCCAGCGGATCTCCTGGCCGGCACCGAACATCGCCCTGGCGAAGTGCACGAGCGTGCCGCGCAGGTGCGCCATCGACAGTCCCTCGTCGACGGCGAGGCCCTCGATCTGGTGGAAGATCGGCGAGTGCGTGGCATCGAACTCGTCGGTGCGGAACACCCGGCCCGGCGCGACGACGTACACGGGGACGCCGCGCTCGAGCAGCGCACGCACCTGCACCGGCGAGGTGTGCGTACGCATCACCAGCCCGGTCGACACCGCTGACTGCCTCCGGCGGTCCTGCGACGGCGGCTCGACGAAGAACGTGTCCATCATCGTGCGCGCGGGGTGGTCGGGCTGGAAGTTGAGCGCGTCGAAGTTGTGCCACTCGGTCTCGACCTCAGGACCCTCCGCGACCTCCCAGCCCATCGCGACGAAGAAGTCGGCCATGCGGTCCATGAGGGAGGTGACCGGGTGCCGCGCGCCGCGTGGCTGCCGGTCCCACGGCAGCGTGACGTCGACGCGCTCGTCTGCCAGCACGCGGGCGTCGCGGTCGGCCTCGAGCTCGACCTGCCGGGTCGCGAGCGCCTGCTCGACCGCCTTGCGGGCGCCGCCGATCCGCTTGCCGGCGTCGGCACGCGCCGCCGGCGGCAGCGCGCCTATCTCGGCGTTGGCCAGCCGCAGCGGCGACCTGTCACCCGCGTGGGCGGTCCTGACCTCGCGCAACGCATCGAGGTCGACCGCCGCCGCGATCGCGGCCAGCGCCTCGTCGCGCATGGCCTCGACCTGGTCCTCGCGCAGCGAGGTGACCTCGACGGGGTCGTAGTCCTTGTTGGGTGCAGACATGGGGTGACGCGAGCCTCCTGCGGGCGTGGAGCCCGTGAGTCTATTGATCGGGTCGGCCGTGCCGCGCGGCGGCGCCCACCGGGTCAGGAGAGGTACGGAGGTGACCCGGCGGGCAGGCAAAATCGGAACGCCGCCCCGCCGGACGGAGAGCGGCCGAGCGCAATGGTGCCGCGGTGCGCCTCGACGAGGCCCTTGACGATGTACAGGCCGAGCCCGCTGCTCCCCCGCCGGTGGCTGCCCCGCCAGAAGCGCGTGAAGACGCTCGACACCATCTCTGCCGGGATGCCGTCGCCTTCGTCGCTCACGCTGACGGCGATGCCGGGTTCGCAGGTGCCCTGCTCACCCTTGTCGCCGGCGCCCTTCGCAGGTCTCACCACGATGGTGATCCTACCGTCCCCGTGCCGTACGGCATTGTCGACCAGGTTGGCGATGATCTGCTCGACCTTGTCGCCGTCGAGCCACGCCTCGGGCAACGGGCCGCCGACGTCGACCACGAACTTCGTCGGGTCGTCGCCCGCGGCCACCCGTCCCGCGACCAGCCGGCGTACGACGGTGGCAACGTCGACGACAGTACGGCGCAGCTCGAGGCGGCCGCTCTCGATCCGCGACACGTCGAGCAGGTCACCGATCAGCCGCGTCAGGACGTCGGCGTCGTAGTCGACGATGCGCAGGATTGCCTTGCGCTGCTCGTCGGTGAAGTCGTCCCACTTCGACAGCAGCGTGGCGGTGAACCCCTTGACGGTGGTGAGCGGCGAACGCAGCTCGTGCGCGACCGTGGAGACGAGGTCGGCCCGGTCGCGCTCCCAGCGCTCCCGCGAGGTGCCCGCACGCAGCGAGACCACCAGGCTGGTCAGCGGTCCTCCGCGCCGGGCCCGTACGTAACGCGCCGTGACGTCGAGCTGGGGACCGTCGACGTCGAGGCGGAGCAGCCGCGCCGGCTGGCGGGTGCGGCTCGGCAGCCCGCCGTACGGGTCGGTGCGCTTCCACCAGTCGTTGCCGTCGTCGTCGCGCAGCGGCAGCACCTCGTCAAAGCTGCGGCCGACAGCGTCGGCGGAGGAGGTGCCGGTGAAGAGGGCAGCGGCCTCGTTGAACACCCGGACCACGCCACGCGCGTCGGCCACGACGATGCCGTCGGGCAGCAGATCGGCGTGCTCGGCGAAGGAGCGGCCGAACGCTGACGTGCTCTTCGGGTCCGTCATGTGGCGCCTTCCCCGAGACGATGCCACAGGTGCTACCTAGCAGGGGGCCTACGTTACGGGCTGCGATCCTTCCCGGTGCCTAACGACGCGGGCGGCCCGGCGTTGCGCACCGGCCGTCGCGTACATACACAGAGCTGTCGACACCGAGAGGTTGAGGCTCTCCGCCCGCCCATGGATCGGGATGCGGATTACTGCGTCGGCGTCGTCCGCCACGTGCGCGGGCAGCCCGCGCGCCTCGTTGCCGAACAGCCAGGCGGTCGGCGCGGCGAGCAGGGCCTGACCGGCGTCGTCGAGGCTCACCGGACCCGACGCGTCGGCGGCGAGCACCTGGAGTCCCGCGGCGCGGAACGCCGCCAGCGCGGACGTCAGCGACGCTCCGCTGACCACCGGCAGGTGGAACAGGCTGCCGGCGGCCGACCGGACGCACTTGGGGTTGTAGAGGTCGACCGACTCCTCGGTGAGGACGACCCCGTCGGCTCCGGCGGCGTCCGCCGACCGGATCACCGTGCCGGCGTTGCCCGGATCGCGGACGTGGACCAGCACCGCGACGAGGCCCGCGCCGTCGGGCAGGACGTCGTCGAGACCGAGGTCGGTGAACGGGCAGACGGCCACGAGACCCTGCGGGGTGACCGTGGTGGCGAGGCTGGCCATCGCGTCGTCGGACACGAAGCGGACGTCGGCGCCGTTCGCCTCGGCCTGCTCGACGAGTGCACCGTGGCGGCCGAGGGCGGCCGCGGTGGCGAACAGCTCCAGCACGCTCCCGGCAGCGAGCGCCTCGCGTACCGCCTGGGGTCCCTCCGCGAGGAACCGCCGCGCCTTCTCACGGGAGGCGCGGCGGTGGAGCCGTCGGACGGCCTTGACCCTCGCGGACTGCGGGCCCGCCAGCACGGAGCGTCGCCCGCTCAGCTGGCCTTGGCGGTGGACTGTTCCTTGCCCTGGGCGTTCCTGGCCACGTCGACGAGCGCGGCGAACGCCTTCGGCTCGGACACGGCCAGCTCGGCGAGCATGCGCCGGTCGACGTCGACGCCGGCGACCCGCAGGCCCTGCACGAACCGGTTGTAGGTCATGCCGTTGCCGCGGGCAGCGGCGTTGATCCGCTGGATCCACAGCCGCCGGAAGTCACCCTTGCGCGCCTTGCGGTCGCGGTACGAGTAGACCAGCGAGTGGATGACCTGTTCCTTGGCCTTGCGGTACAGCCGGGAACGCTGTCCCCGGTAGCCCGCGGCCGCCTCGAGGGTCTCCCGCCGCTTCTTGTGGGCGTTGACCGCCCGCTTCACACGTGCCACGCGCGTGCTCCTCCGTTGCAGTGCCGGTGCTCAGGAGCACCGGATCGTTCCGGGCCCTCGCTCACTTTCCGAGGAGGCGCTTGATCTTCTTCGTGTCGGCCTTGCTGGCCAGGACGTCCTTGGCCAGCCGGCGGGTCAGCGTGCTCGACTTGTGCTCGAGGTAGTGGCGCCGGTTGGCCTGCTGGCGGACGACCTTGCCGGTGCCGGTCAGCCGGAACCGCCTCTTGGAGCCGCTGTGCGTCTTGTTCTTGGGCATGCTCGACCCAGTCCTCCTCCGTTGCGCGTGGCCGGCGTCGCCGCCGGCCACGATGGCGTCGTCTGTCGCGGGGTCAGGCCTCGGCCGGACTCCGCTCGTCCTCCGCCGGTGCGTCCTTCTTCGGCGCCGGGGCGGCGTCGGCCCGGCGCTTGTGCGGGGCGACCACCATGATCATGTTGCGGCCGTCCTGCTTGGGGAGCGACTCCACGTAGCCGAGCTCGTCGATGTCGTCCGACAGCCGTTGCAGCAGCCGGAAGCCGAGCTCGGGACGGGACTGCTCCCGACCGCGGAACATGATGGTCACCTTGACCTTGTCGCCCTGCTTGAGGAACCGCTCGACGTGGCCCTTCTTGGTGCTGTAGTCGTGCGGATCGATCTTGGGGCGCAGCTTGATCTCCTTGATCACCGTCTGCGCCTGGTTCTTCTTCGCCTCGCGCGCCTTGATCGCCGACTCGTACTTGAACTTGCCGAAGTCCATGAGCTTGGCGACGGGGGGTCGGGCGGTCGGTGCGACCTCGACGAGGTCGAGGTCCGCTTCCTGAGCCAGTCGCAACGCGTCCTCGATGCGCACGATCCCCACTTGCTCGCCGTTGGGACCGACCAGGCGCACCTCTGGGACACGGATGCGGTCGTTCACTCGGAAGTCGATGCTGATGAGGCCTCCTAGGGAAAGTCGGGGCAGTTCCTGCTGTTCGGTTCTCGTCGGCCCGCGTATGGGGCTGGCCGTCGACGCGGTACGCCGCGGACGTCCCACCGAAATGAAACGGCCCCGCATCACATGCGGGGCCGACCGTGCGACGCGGCGGCGTAGGCCACGTCGGCCCGGGTGTGATCCCGGGCTGTTGACCCGTCGACCGGAGGTCACGGGTGGGAGGTCGGACCTCCGCTTGTGCTCCGGATCCCGCATGCGGGATCCGGACGCGCCAAGGGTACCAGGACCGGCCCGCGTCCGCGCTACCGGCGGCGCGCCTTCGCCGGGACCTTCGCGGGCGCCGGCTTGGCGGGCGCGGGCTCCTCGACCCTGGTGCGACGCTCCGTGGTCACCACCGCGTGCACGATTGCGGCGAGCAGCGCGCCGAGCAGCGGCGCGACGAGGAAGACCCACACCTGCGTCAGTGCCTCGCCGCCGGCCAAGATCGCCGGCCCGAGGCTGCGCGCGGGGTTGAGGCCCGCGCCGCTGACGGGTATCGCGATGAGGTGGGCGACGGCGAGCGCGAGACCGATCGCCAGGCCCGCGAACGAGGCGTTCGCGATCCTGCTCGTCACCGACAGCACGATGAAGACGAAGAGGAAGGTCGCGAGGATCTCGATGAAGAACGCGCCGCCGATGCTTGCCTTGGTCTGGGAGAGCGAGTCGAAGCCGTTGGTGCCGAACAGCTTCTGGTCGATGCCGGACACCTGCGACCTGACGACCACGACGAGCGCCGCGCCGAGGATGCCGCCGAGGAACTGGGCGACCCAGTACTGGACGCCGAGGCCGACCTTCATCCGGCCGGAGAGCACGAAGCCCAGGGTGACGGCGGGGTTGACGTGCGCGCCGGAGATCGGACCGAGCGCGTACGCGAGCGCGACGAGCGTCAGCCCGAACGCGAGGGCGATGCCCAGCGTGCCGATCTCCTTGCCCGCGAACACCGCGGCGCCGACGCCACCGATGACGAGCACCGCGGTGCCGACGAACTCGGCACCCATCTTCTTGAAGTCCACGACCGTCCTCCAGGACCAGCAAACGTTCGGCAGTTACGCATCAGGCTCCCGAAGGGTAGCGACCGCCGCCGGCGACTCCAACCACCCCCACCGCGGAACGCACCGACGGGCACACTGAGCCGATGCGGATCTCGACGTTCGCCCACCTCGCCAGGGAGGTGCTCGCCCGTCCCGCGCGGCTCGGCGAGGTACGGCTCGTCGCCGTCGACGGTCCGACCGGGTCGGGCAAGTCGACCTTCGCCCGGCGGCTCGCCGCGGCTCTCGGCGACACGGCGACCCGGCTGTGCACCGACGACCTCCTCGACGGGTGGGCCGACACGGTGACGTTCTGGCCACGCCTGGAGGAGCACGTGCTCTCGCCGATCCTGGCCGGCCGCGACGGGGCGTACCGCCGCTACGACTGGACGGCCGGTCGGTTCACCGACGAGACCACCCTTGTGCCCGCAGGCGGCGTGCTCCTCGTCGACGGCGTCACCTCGGCGCGCCGCGCGGCACGCCCGCTGCTGACCCTCGCCGTCTGGATGGACGTCCCCTTCGAGGCGTCACTCGCCCGTGCGATCGCGAGGGACGGGCCGGCGGCGGCCGGCGAGCTGCGAGCGTGGCACGAGCGCGAGCGCGCACACTTCGCCGAGGACGGGACCGCGGCGCATGCCGACCTCCTCGTCGACGGCGCGCCGACCGTCCCGCACGACGCCGACCGCGAGTTCGTCGTCCGCCGACCTCCTGGAACGGCAGGATGCACGCATGACTGACCCCATCCGCCCCAGCGGTGCCCAGTACCCGATCGCCGACGGGCCGTACTCCGCCACGGTCACCGAGGCCGGCGCGACGATCCGCACCTGCGACTGGCAGGACCTGCCGGCGCTCGCCGGCTTCGCCGCGGACGCCGTGTGCGACGGCGCGCACGGGCAGCTGCTCGCGCCGTGGCCCAACCGGATCGACGGGGGCAGGTACGCGTTCGGCGGCGAGCGGCACCAGCTCGACATCAGCGAGCCGGACAGGGACAACGCCATCCACGGCCTGGTGCGCTGGGACCGGTGGATGTGCGACGCGCACGCACCGGCGTCCGTCACCCTCGTCCACCGCCTGCTTCCCCGGCCCGGCTACCCGCACGTGATCGACCTGCGGGTGACGTACGACATCGACGCGGCGTCGGGTCTCGCCGTCACCCTGACGGCGACCAACGCCGGGAGCGGCGCGGCGCCGTGGGGTGCGGGGCACCATCCGTACCTGACACCCGGACTGCCGTCGGTGCGCGACTGCACGCTTCGGCTGCCGGCCGCCACGTATCTCGAGGCCGACGACCGGATGATCCCGCGACGCGAGGTCGCGGTCGACGGCACGGCGTACGACCTGCGCGGCGGCCGGGTCATCGGCACGACACCGCTCGACCCGGCGTTCGGCGACCTCGCCCGCGACGTCGACGGATGCGCGCGGGCTTCGGTCACCGCGCCGGACGGAGCGAGCACGACGCTGTGGTGCGACGAGGCGTACCCGTGGCTGCAGGTCTACACCGGTCACGGCCTCGCGCCGCGACGCAGGTTCGCCGCCGTCGCCGTCGAGCCGATGTCGTGCCCGCCGAACGCGTTCGTGACCGGCACCGACCTCGTGACCCTCGAGCCCGGCGCCACGTGGACGGGCCGCTGGGGCGTCACGTACACCCCGGCACCCTGACCGAGGGCGCTCAGCCCGACTCCCACGTGGACGCATCGCACTGGCTATAGCCAATACAACGCCGCCACGTGGGTGCCGGCGGCGGTCGTCTACTCGACGATCTTGGAGATGGGGAGCTCGAGGATGTCGCGGGCTCCGGCGGCCTTGAGGGCCGGGATCAGCGTGTTGATACCGGCCTTCGGCACCACCGTGCCGACCGCGTGCTCGCCGTTGGCCAGCGAGGTGACCGTCGGCGAACCGAGCGCCGGGAGCCGGTCGAGGACGGCGGGGAGCACGTCGGCGGACGCGTTGAGCATCAGGTAGACGCTGCCGCGCGCCCTGATCGCGCCGCGCAGCAGCAGGAGGACGTCCTCCATCGCCGCGCGCTTCTCGGGGTCGTCGTACGCGGCGCGGTTGGCGACCACCTCGGTGCGGCTGGTGAGCAGGGTGTGCACGATCTTCAGGCCGTGCTTGCGCAGCGACGAACCGGTCTCGGTGACGTCGACGACCGCGTCGACGATGTCGGGCACCTTCGCCTCGGTGGCGCCGTACGACGGGACGATGCGCGCCTTGACACCGATCTCGTCGAAGTACCTGCGGGTGAGCTCGGGGTACTCCGTCGACACGCGCACGCCCTCGGGCAGCTCCTCCCCGCGCGACGCGGGCTGGTCGGACGGGATCGCGAGGACGATGCGCACCGGGTTGGACGTCGTCTTGGAGTACTCGAGCTCGCCGAGGCTCACGACGTCGGCGCCGGTCTCGGCGATCCAGTCGCGACCGGTGATGCCGACGTCGAACAGGCCCTGCTCGAGGTAGACGGGGATCTCCTGCGGCCGCAGGAAGCGCACGCGCTCGACGCGCGGGTCGTCGACGGACGCGTGATAATCACGGTCGGATCCGCGGCGCACGGTGAGGTCGGCGGCCTCGAAGAGGTCGAGCGTGGCGCGTTCGAGCGAGCCCTTGGGCAGGACGAGGGAGAGCATGGCGATGCCTTTCGGTGCAGCGTGAGGACGGGAGACCCGGGACGTCAGCGACCAGCCGACGCGCGATGTCGCAGGTCGTGGAGGACGACGGCTGCGTCGATGGCGGCCAACATCGCCTCCCACCCCTTGTCCTCGTGGCTGTCCTCGAGACCACAACGGTCGAGGGCCTGTTCCAGCGTGTCACAGGTCAGGACGCCGTTGCCGACCGGGGTTGCCTCGTCGAGAGCCACGCGGGTGAGCCCGTCGGTGAGGCTGCGGCAGACGTACTCGAAGTGCGGCGTGCCGCCCCTGATCACCGCGCCGAGGCAGACGACCGCGTCGTTGTCCCTGGCGAGCTGCTGTGCGACGACGGGCAGCTCGACGCACCCGGCGACCCGTACGACGGTCGGCTCGACGCCACAGGTCTCGGCCGCCGCCAGTGCCCGGTCGAGCAGCGGGTCGACGACGTTGGCGTTCCACCGGGTGGCGACGACGCCCACCCGCGTGCCGGCCGCATCGACGGCCGCGGCGTCGGGGCGGCCCGCGCCGCTCACGGCCGTGCCGCCTCGCCGCCGACGCCGTCGGCGAGCCACGGGACGTCATGGCCGAGCAGGTCGCGCTTGGCCATCAGGTAGCCGAGGTTGTCGGTGGTCGGCACGGTGGCGGACGGCACCCGCGCGACGACCCGGACACCGAGCTCGGTGAGCGCGCGCTCCTTCGCGGGGTTGTTGGTCAGCAACCGGACGCTGCGCACCCCGAGGTCGGCGAGCACCTGGGCGGCGGGAGCGAAGTCGCGGTCGTCGACGGGCAGGCCGAGTGCGAGGTTGGCCTCGACGGTGTCGGCGCCCGTGTCCTGCAGCTCGTACGCCCGCAACTTGTTCAGCAGCCCGATCCCCCTGCCCTCGTGCCCGCGCAGGTACACGACGACGCCGCGGCCGGCCCTACAGATCCGCGCCATCGCCGCATCGAGCTGCTCGCCGCAGTCGCAGCGGGCGGAGCCGAAGGCGTCACCGGTCAGGCACTCGGAGTGGACGCGCACGAGCACGTCGCACCCCTTGCCGACGTCACCGTGGACGAGCGCGACGCACTCCTTGCCCGTGGGCTCGTCGAGGTAGCCGTGCGCGGTGAACAGGCCGTGCGCGGTGGGCATGCGGCTGGTGGAGACCCGGCGCACCTGCCGCTCGACGCGCCGCAGGTAGGCGGCGAGGTCGGCGACGGTGAGCGAGACGAGGCCGTGCTCGCGCAGGAACGGCGGCAGCGCACCCGACCGCAGCATCGACCCGTCGTCCGCGACCAGCTCGGCGATGCCCGCGACGGGCGGCAGGCCGGCGAGGCGGGCGAGCTCGACGCCGGCCTCGGTGTGTCCCGCACGCGCGAGGACGCCGCCGGGCACGGCGCGGAGCGGGAAGACGTGACCAGGTCTGGTGACCGACGACGGCAGCGAGGCGGGGTCGGCGAGCACGCGCAGCGTACGCGCCCGGTCGGCCGCTGAGATGCCGGTGCTGCCGCCGTCCCTCGCGTCGACGGAGACCGTGTACGCGGTGCCCTTGGGGTCCTCGTTGACCGCGGCCATCGGCGGCAGCGCGAGGCGGTCGACCTCGGCCGGCGCCATCGGCGCGCAGACCATGCCCGAGCTGTAGCGGACGGTGAACGCGAGCAGCTCCGGCGTGGCGTGCGCGGCGGCGAAGACCAGGTCGCACTCGTTCTCGCGACCCGGGTCGTCGACCACCACGACGGGACGGCCCGCGGCGATCTCGGCCACCGCGGCCTCGACCGTGTCGGACGCACCCACCCCGGCGGCGCCGGGCAACGGTGTCACGCTGCTGCTGCTCATGCCTTCACCCCCACGCTCGGATCGACCGCATCGACACGTCTCGACTGGCGCGCCCACGCGACGATGCCGAAGACACACAGCACGAAGAACACGACGTACGTCGTGGCGTAGACGACGAGCCCGTGCGAGTACGCGAGCGGCACGCCGACGAGGTCGACCAGGATCCAGACGAACCAGAACTCGACCCAGCCGCGCGCCTGGCCGAAGAACGCGACAAGGCTGCCGACGAAGATGTACGCGTCGGGCAGCGGTGCCCACGACGCCTGCGTGGCGTCGAGCACCCACGCGAACCCGGCAGTGCCCACCGCGAGCGCCGCGAGCATGCCGATGCGCTGCGGCCAGGTCGCCCAGCGCACCTGCACCTCCTGCTGCGCGCGGCGGCCGCGGATCCACCTCGACCAGCCGTACACGGCGATGACGGCGATCGCGACCTGGCGCGCGGCGTTGCCGCCGAGGTGGGCGTTGAGGCTCGCGGCGAACAGCAGGACGCAGCTCACCAGTTGCACCGGCCAGGTGACCACGAGGCGTTTGGTGGCGAGCCCGACGACCACGATGGCGGTGAGGCTGCCGATCAGGTCGGTCCAGAGGATCTTCTCCGAGCCGACGGTGAAGGCCACCGAGTTGATCCAGTCCATCAGCGCACCAGCCCTGCCGGCTCGGTGACCTGGCGCTCGGCGAGCGTCAGTCGCTCGACGTACTTCGCGATCACGTCGACCTCGACGTTGAGCGCCTCCCCCGGCTGCTTCGCGCCGAGCACGGTGCGGCGCAGCGTCTCGGGGATGAGCCCGACGGTGAAGGCGTCGGTGGTGATGTCGACGACGGTGAGGCTGACGCCGTCGAGCGCGATCGAGCCCTTGGCGGCGACGTAGCGCGCGAGATCGGGCGGGAGGGCGAACGTGACCGCCGTCCACTCGCTCTCCTCGCGGCGCGCGAGCACGGTGGTGGTGCCGTCGACGTGGCCCTGCACGATGTGCCCGCCGAGCCGCTGGTCGGCGCGCAGCGCGCGTTCGAGGTCGACGGGCCGTCCGGGCTCGAACCCGCCCACGGTGGAGCGCGCGAGCGTCTCGCCCATGACGTCGAACGTGCACTCGTCACCCGCCAGCTCGGTGACGGTCAGGCACACGCCGTCGACCGCGATCGAGTCGCCGGGCCGTGCGTCGGACGTGACCGTCGGGCCGTGGACGGTGAGGCGTGCGGAGCCACCGGGCAACCGGTCGAGCACGCGGACGTGCCCCAACTCCTCGACGATTCCGGTGAACATCCCGGTCTCCCTCAGCTCGGGCACACCGGGGTGCTGGACGTACGCTCGATCGGGCGGACGCCTCGACCGGGCGACGCCGCGCGCATCCTCCCATCCGGACTCTCACCGTCGGTCCCGGAATTTCACCGGATCAACCGGCCGATGGCTTCGGCCGGGTCGCGGACTGTTACCGCCGGTTCGGAATTTCACCGACCCCGGAGCGCACATGTGTCGTGTCGCGGCCAGTCTAGGCACGTCCCGACGCCGGTGGCGACACCCTGTCGCCCACGCCACACTCGCCGTGCCGACCGCAGCACGCCCCGTCGACGTACGGACGACCTGGGTTCAGGTCTTGCGGCGGTCGACGCCGATGCTGGAACCGGTGCTGCGCTTGGCGAACGCGAGCATCTCGCGGGACACATCGGCCACCTGGTGGGGACCGGCGAAGGTGCGGTGCTCGTTGGTCGCGACGCCGGCCGACACGGTGACGAACGGGACGTCGTGGGCGTGGCCGCGACGGTCGACCACGCGCAGGGCGCCGCGGACCCGCTCGCCCTCGTCGTAGAGCTGCTCGGAGTCGGCCTCGAACATGTCGGCGATGTCGCGACACGCAGGACGCGCCTGCTCGGCGGCGCAGATCAGCACGAAGTCGCCGCCGTCGACGTGCGCGACGAACGGCTGCTCGGACAGGTCGGCGGTCACCCGCCGAAGAGCCGCGGCCAGGACGAGAATCAGCTGGTCGCCGCGCCCGTAGCCGTAGACCTCGTTGAACGCGGCGAACCCGTCGAGGTCGAGGCGGCAGTACGCGAACGTCTCGCCGCTCGACAGCCGCCTGGTCAGCTCCTCGCGCGCGAGGGCCGACCCCGGCAGGCCGGTCAGCGCTGCCATGGGACTGAGGTCGCCGCCGCGCCGGACGACCCACGCGAGCCTGGTGCGCAGCTCCCCCGGCGTCCACGGCCTGACGACGTAGTCGTCCGCGATCCCGCCGAACGGCAGCAGCTCCTCGGACGTCGGCAGAGCCGGCACGAGCACGAGCAGCGGCACCCGCGCGGTGCGGTGGTCGCCGCGCAGCTCGCGCAGCACCTGTCGCAGGTCGCCGCCCGAGCCGGCGAGGTCGACGACGGCGATCGCGGAGCGCTCGCGTGCCACGGCGCTCCGCAGCGCGTGGAGGTCCGTGACGCGGGAGACCCGGTACCCGTCGGGGGCGAGCTCGGCCGTCACCGCCGCCGCCGTCTCGTCGTCGACCACGTGGGCGACGCAGACCGGCGCGTCGCCGCGGCGATCATCGTCGCCGTGCCGGCGGGTCATGCGGTTCCGGGCCCGCCGGCGCCGAGCGCGGCCTCGGCGCGCGCCCGCAGGTCGCGGACGGCGGCCGCCGGGTCGTCCCTGCCGTAGACCGCGGATCCGGCGACGAAGACGTCCGCACCGGCCTCGGCGCAGGCGCCGATGGTGTCGGCGTCGACACCGCCGTCGACCTGCACCCACACGTCGAGGCCGCGTTCGCGCACGAGCGACCGCGCGCGCCGGATCTTGGGGAGCACGAAGTCGAGGAAGCGCTGCCCGCCGAATCCCGGCTCGACGGTCATCAGCAGCAGCATGTCGATCTCACCGATCAGGTCGGCGTACGCCTCGACCGGCGTCGCCGGCTTCAGCCCGAGGCCGGCGCGGGCACCCAGGCGGCGGATCTCCCGCGCGGTGCGCACGGGCGCGCGTGCCGCCTCGGCGTGGAACGTCACGCTCCTCGCCCCGGCCTCGACGTACTGCGGCGCCCAGCGGTCGGGGTCCTCGATCATCAGGTGGCAGTCGAGCGGGATGCCGCTCACCTTCGCCAGCGCCTCCACGACGGGAACGCCCAGGGTCAGGTTCGGCACGAAGTGGCCGTCCATCACGTCGACGTGCAGCCAGTCCGCATCGTGCGCGACCGCGGCCGACTCGTCGGCGAGCCGGGTGAAGTCGGCGGAGAGGATGCTCGGAGCCAGCTGGAGTGTCGTCATGTGTCAGTTCTCCGCAGGAGGGCTACGAACATCGCGTCGGTGCCGTGCAGGTGTGGCCACAGCTGCACCCACGGCCCCGGGCCGAGGTCGCCGACCTCGGTGAGCAGTGACCTGACGTCCACCGGCGCCGTGGACCGATTATCCCCTGTCACCCGCGCGACGAGCTCGCTGGTCTCGCTCAGCAGCGGCGAGCAGGTCGCGTACGCCACGACACCGCCGGGACGCACCGCCGCCAGTGCAGCGCGCAGCAGGCGTTCCTGCACGCCGGTCAGGGTGCGCACGTCGTCGGGATCGCGTCGCCAGCGCGCCTCGGGCCGCCGCCGCAGCGAGCCGAGCCCGCTGCACGGCGCGTCGACGAGGACACGGTCGAAGCTCGCGTCGCGCCAGGGCCCGGCGCCGGCGTCGGCGGTGACGGCCGTCGCGTTGGGCAGCGGCGCCAGCGCGCCCTGGACGAGCCGCGACCTGCGGTGCCGGCGTTCGGCGGCCACGAGTACCGCGCCCCGTCCGTTCGCGAGGGCCCCGAGCAGCGCGGCCTTGCCGCCGGGCCCCGCGCACGCGTCGAGCCAGACCTCACGGTCGCGACCGGCCAGGGGCGGCACCTCGGCGCGGGCGAGCGCCAGTGCCACGAGCTGGCTGCCCTCGTCCTGCACGCCGGCGCGCCCCTCCCGTACCGGGGCGAGATCGCCCGGGTCGCCGTGGACGGTGACGGCGTAGGGCGACAGGAGTCCGGGCACGCCGGGGATCTCCGCGGGCTCGCACAGCCCCGGACGGGCGCAGACGACGACGTCGGCGGGCTCGTTGTCCGCCCGGAGGAGGGCCTCGACGTCGCCGCCGTCGCCGAGGGCCTCGGCGAAGCCGCGGACGACCCACTCCGGGTGCGCGTGCGCGACCGCCAGGTGCCCGACCGGATCGGTGTCGCGCGGCGGCGCCACCTCGGCGACCCATCCGTCGTGGTCGCGCCGCGCCACCCGCCTGAGCACCGCGTTGACCAGGCTCGCCGGGCCGTGTCCGAGCACCTTCCTGGCCAGCGCGACCGTCTCGCTGACGGCCGCGTGCGGCGGGATGCGGGTGCGCAGCAGCTGGTGCGCACCGAGCCGCAGCGCGTCGAGCACCGGCGGGTCGAGGGAGGACAGCGGGTCCTGCCGTCGCCCGCCGCGACGGGTGACGAGGGTGGCGAGGATCGCGTCGTACGTGCCGCGGTGCCGCAGGGTGCCGTACGCCAGCTCGGTGGCCAGTGCGGCGTCGCGGCCGCGCAGGTGTGCCCGGGCGAGGATCTGCGGGAGCACGAGGTTGGCGTAGGCGTCGCGGCTCGACACGGCACGCAGGGTGTCGTACGCCGCCAGCCTCGCGGGGTCACTCATCGGCCCAGGACCGTGCCGTCGAGATCGCGGACGCCGCGCGCCCACGCGGACGCGGGCATCGCCTGCCGTCCCGGTGGTTGGACGTCGCCGAGCAGGACGGGCACCGTCGCCGTGCCGACCCGCACAGCGTCACCCTGCACGCGGACGGCACCGGGGTCGAGCGCGGGCTCGTCCTCGACGACGGTCACGGGGCCGAGCTTCAGCCGGCCGTCGCGGAAGGGCGTCCACGCGCCGGGCGCCGGCGTCATCGCGCGCACGTGGCGGTCGACCGCGAGGGCGGGGGTCGCCCAGCGCACCTCGGCGTCGGCGACGGTCACCTTGGGCGCGTACGACACGCCGTCGCCTGGCTGCGGCACCGCGCGGATCGTGCCGTCCTCGATGCCGTCGAGCACGGTGACCAGCAGCCTCGCGCCCTCGGTCGCCAGCCGGGCCAGCAGGTCACCCGCGGTGTCACCCGGACGTATCGCGTCGGTCACCGTGCCGTAGACGGGTCCGGCGTCGAGCTCCTCGACGAGACCGAACACCGTCGCGCCCGTCACGTCGTCGCCCGCTCGGATCGCGTGCTGGACGGGGGCGGCGCCGCGCCACGCGGGCAGGACGGAGAAGTGCAGGTTGACCCACCCGTGGTCGGGGATCCGCAGCAGGTGACCAGGCACGAGAGCGCCGTACGCGACGACGGGACAGCAGTCCGGCGCGAGATCGGTGAGCCGCTCGACGAAGTCGTCGTCGGTGACGCGCTCGGGACGCAGGACCTCGACACCCGCGGCCAGCGCCCGCTCGGCGACGGCGCTCGCGGCCATCCGCCGCCCACGCCCGGCGCGGCGGTCGGGCCGGGTCACCACCGCGGCGACGTCGTGCCGCGACGCGAGCAGGGCGTCGATGGCCGGGACGGCGGGAGTGGGGGTGCCGGCGAAGACCAGCCGCATCAGAACGCGCGACCGCGGGTGGCGTGCGGCGAGACCCGCACCTCGGGCACGGGGTCACCGGCCCACTCCGCCTCCCTGATCTCGCGCATCGCGAGCTTGCGCTGGGCCCGGTCGAGCCGGTCGATGAACAGGATGCCGTCGAGGTGGTCGGTCTCGTGCTGCAGCGCGCGGGCGAGCAGCTCGCTCCCCCGGATCTCGACCGGCTCCCCGTACATGTTCTGCCCCTTGGCCACCACGTGCATCGACCGGGTGACGTCGTACGCGAGCCCGGGGAACGACAGGCAGCCCTCGTCGCCGTCCTGCTCCTCGTCGGAGAGCTCGAGGCGCGGGTTGATCAGGTGGTCGATCACGTCGTCGACGTTGTACGTGAACACCCGCAGCCCGATGCCGATCTGCGGCGCCGCGAGCCCGGCGCCGTTCGCCTCGAGCATCGTGTCTCGGAGGTCGGTGACGACCTTGCGCAGCTCCTTGTCGAAGTCACGCACGGGCTCGGCCGGCGTACGCAGCACCGGGTCACCGAACAGCCGGATGGGTTGGATGGCCACGAGACACTCCAGGGGGACGGTCGGAAACCGACAGTCTACGAAGACCGGCCGGGACCCCGGTGACAGCCACGGCGCGCAGCGACCCCGCCAGGGTCTGCCCGTTGATCACGTTCATTCGAAAATGGCTGTCAGGTGGCTGCCTGGGTGAGGGTGACGGTGTAGCCGAGGGTGGTGAGTTGGTGGGTGAGTCGGGCTTTGCGGTGGGCGTGGTTGCCGGTGTGTCGGTTGGTGTGCCAG
>WHST01000074.1 GCA_009379955.1 Streptosporangiales bacterium
GTGAGGGTGCCGTTCACAGGTGCGCTGCGAGGGTCATCGGCGGAGCTTCACCTCACCGACATGGACTTCACCTCGTCCCGGCACGAGGTGAAGTCCACGTTGATCACGTGCACGTGATCAAACGGTGCGGGCGGCGAGCCTCTTGACGATTCAGTGCCAGGCGTTGCCATGGCCGCGCCTGCCACTGACAACTCGACCCCGGTGACGCTAGAGTGCACGAGACCAAGCAAGCAGTACGACAGGGGAGCGCTCACAGGAGCGCTGAGAGTGCGGACGCGAACCGCAGACCCTCCGAACCTGATCCGGGTCATACCGGTGTAGGGAGTCGTTTCGGGTATCTCTCCTCGCCTCGTCCGACCGCTCCTCGCGGCCGTGCGGGTGAGGTGACGACACCCGGCCCCTGTCCCTCGACAGAGAGGGGCATCTCGTGGACCACTCCTCGCCGCAGCGGTGGCGCACGGTCGACATCGTCGTCGCCGCCGTCGTCGCCGTCGCCTTCGGCGTCGTCTTCATCAGCTGGAACGCGCTGTGGAGCGTCACCGGACCCGCGTTCGTGGCCTTCCCACCGGCCCAGGCACTCCTGTACGGCATGTGGCTGCTGCCCGGCGTCCTCGGCGGCTACCTCGTCCGCAAGCCGGGCGCCGCCTTGTTCACCGAGCTCGTCGCGGCGTTCGTCTCGACCATCCCCGGCGGCCCGTGGAACGGCGTGCTCATCATCGTGTGGGGCCTGTTCCAGGGCCTGCTGGCCGAGCTGGTGTTCCTCGCCTTCCGCTACCGCGTGTGGCGCTGGCCGGTGGTGGTGCTCGCCGCCGCGGCCGCTGCGCTGTTCCCCGCGGTCGCCGACAACGTCTTCTACTACCCCACCTGGGCCCTCGGCTGGCAGGTCGCGTACGGCGGGCTGGTGATCGTGAGCGCGGTCGTGATCGGCACGCTCGGCGCGGTCGGCCTGGTCCGTGCGCTCGCGCGTACGGGGGTGCTGGCGCCGTTCGCCGCGGGCCGCGAGCAGACGAGCGTCTGATCCGCATGGGTGGTCCCGCCGTACGCCTCACCGGCTTCGGCTGGCGGTACGCCGGCCGCAAGGACTGGTCGGTCCGCGGTCTCGACCTCACCGTCGAGCACGGTGAGCGGGTCCTGCTGCTCGGCTCGTCCGGCGCGGGCAAGAGCACGCTGCTGCTCGCCGTCGCCGGCCTGCTGAGCACCGAGGGCAGCGGCGAGCAGGAGGGCGTCGTCGAGGTCGACGGCGTCGCGTCGGTCGACGCGCGCGACCGCGTCGGCATGGTGTTCCAGGACCCCGACGCGCAGATCGTGATGAGCGAGGTCGGCGACGACCTCGCGTTCGGGCTGGAGAACATCGAGGTCCCGGAGTCGCTGATCTGGCCCCGGGTCGACGAGGCGCTCGCGCTCGTCGGCCTCCCGTACGGCAGGGACCACCGCACCGACCACCTGTCCGGCGGCGAGAAGCAGCGGCTCGCACTCGCCGGTGCGCTGTCGCGCCGACCCGGCATGCTGCTGCTCGACGAGCCCACCGCCAACCTCGACCCCGCGGGTGGGACGCGGCTGCGCGCCGCCGTCAGCGACGCGGGCATCGAGACGCTGCTGCTCGTCGAGCACCGGATCGAGGAGTGGCTGCCGCTCGTCGACCGCGTCGTCGTGCTCGAGCCCGGCGGCGGCGTCGCCCTCGACGGCTCCCCCGGCGACGTCCTCGTCGCCCACCGCGACGCCCTCGTGGCAAGGGGGGTCTGGGTACCGGACTTCGTCCCCTCTCCGCGCCGCTCCGGGCACACCGCGGGCGACCCGCTGCTGACCGCCGAGGAGGTCGGCTTCCGCTACCCGGGCGCGACGGTCGACGCGGTCGAGGACGCCTCCTGCGTCCTGCGCGCGCATGAACTCGTCGCGCTGCTCGGTCCCAACGGTTCGGGGAAGTCGACGATGGCGTTGCTGCTCGGCGGCCTGCTGCCACCGGCGCGCGGTTCTGCCCGCGCGACGGGAGCGGACGGTCGAGAGACCGAGCTGCGCCGGCTGCGTGCCCGCGCACTCGCCCGGGTGGTCGGCTCGGTGTTCCAGCAGCCCGAGCACCAGTTCCTCACCGGCCGGGTACGCGACGAGCTCGCGCTCGGGCCGTCCCGCACCGGCGTCGGCAGGGACGAGATCGACGCCAGGGTCGGCGACCTGCTCGACCGGCTGCGCCTCGCTCCGCTCGCCGGCGCCAACCCGTACACGCTGTCCGGCGGCGAGAAGCGCCGACTCTCGGTCGCCACCGCACTCGCCGCGCGACCGGCGGCACTCGTCCTCGACGAGCCGACGTTCGGCCAAGACCTGCGCACCTGGCGGGAGCTCGTCGACCTGCTGGACGAGATCCGGGCGACCGGCGTCGGCGTCCTCGCCGTCACCCACGACGCGCCGTTCGCGGCGGCCCTCGCCGACCGCACCCTGGTCATGGACCGCGGCCGTACGCACACACCGGCGGCCGCCGAGGTCATACCATGACCGTCCTCTTCGCCCCGATCGCCGACCGCGACGTCGGGCTCGGCAGGTTCAACCCGGTGGCCAAGCTCGGTGCCGCGCTGCTGCCGGTCGTCGTCCTCGTGCTCACCACCGACCCGCTCACGCCCGCCCTCATGCTGCTCGCGACGGCGCTCGCGCTGCCGTTCACCGGGGTACGCATCGGTCCGTTCCTGCGCCGCACCTGGTTCCTGCTGCCCGCGGGCCTCGGCCTCGGCGTCACCAACGTGCTCTTCGCCGACGTCCCCGGCGGGCTGCTACTCGTCGACGCGGGGCCGCTGCAGATCACCACGCAGGCGGTCTGGCTCGCTCTCGGCGTCGTGATCCGGGTCTACGCCGTCGCGCTGCCCGGCGCTCTCGCGTTCGCCACGACCGATGTCACCACGCTCGCGGACGCGCTCGTCCAGCAGCTGCGGCTGCCCTGGCGGTTCACGCTGGGCGCGCTCGCGGCGTTCCGGCTCGTCCCGCTGCTCGCCCACGAATGGCAGCTGATCTGGCTGGCCAGGCGCGCCCGCGGCGTGGAGGCCGGCAGGAACCCGGTCGTGGCGGTACGCCTCCTCACGTCCGCCGTGTTCACCCTGCTGGTGGGCGCGATCAGGCGGGCGGTCCGCATGTCGACCGCCCTGGAGGCTCGCGGGTTCGGCAGCCGGACGGGACGGACGTTCGCCCGCCGTACCCGGATGCACCGGCGCGACTGGCTCCTGCTGCTCGTCGTGGCGGGTGTCGTCGCCGTTGCCGTCGGCACAACGGTCGGAACCGACCTGTGGCAGCCGTCGTTCTCCTGACAGAGAGAGTCGTCGCGCACACGCGCGGTGACGACCACGCTGGGATGTGCCCGTCGTCGCGCACCGATAACCTCGCAGCGTGGATGACCGCTCGGGGGAGCCCGTGATCACGTGGCGATGGATCGCACCGGCACTCACCGGTGTGTTCGTCGTGACCACGTCGGTCTCCGGTGCCCTGGGCAGTACGGCCGAGGGCGGCGTGAAGGTCGGGTGGATCACCGTCCAGGCGATCTCGGCGCTGCTGGCGTTCGCGATCCCCACCGTGGTCCAGGCCAGGGAGCGGCGCCGCTACCGTGAGGCGGAGCAGGCACGCGTCGACGCCCGCGCCGAGATGCGGCTCGCGTTCAACGACGCGCTCGACCCCATCGTCAGGCACCTGGGCAGGCTCGCCGCGGCGAGCCGCAGGGACCGCGAGACGCTGCGCGCCCAGGCGGTGCCGTTCATCCTCAACGCGGCGACCGAGGTCATCGGGCCCGACCGCGCCCGCGCCTGCTGGTTCGTGCTCGACGACAGCCGCCCGCGCCGGCTGCGGCCGGACGAGTGCGTCGGACGCGCCGGGCTCGCGCGCACCGCCTTCGTCCAGGGCACGCTGCGCGGTGACGACACCCTCGCGATGATCGAGAACGACGAGGTCAGGTTCAGTGCCAACGTCGACGAGGACCCGCCGCAGGGCTGGGACCCGAACATCCCGCACGACTACAAGACCTTCGTCTGCGTGCCCGTCATCTCCGGCGACGTGGCGTACGGGATGATCACGCTCGACGCACCCGCCGCCGGCGACCTCACCCGCGACGACGCGGGCCTGCTCCGGCTGCTCGCCGGTCTGCTCGGCAACGCGCTGGCGATCGACGCCTAGGTTGGTCACGCGCGGCTACCAGGCGAGAGCTGCGGCTCACCGTACGCACGACCGGCTTGATCACAGCGCGTGACTTTGGGACCATTCCCCCGAAGAGCCACCGTGCACTGCTTTACCGAGCTGCCCTCAGGGAGGTCGCGTGGCCATCCGCATCACACCCCCGCCGGACGACCGGGTCGCCCGTGCCCTGAAGAACCCCGTCGCCTACTTCGCCGAGGCGAGACGGCGGGCGCGCGCGGAGGTCGCCGAGGACATCGCCAGGGAGGACCGGGCCAGGAACCGGCGCAGGCCCAACGGCTCCCCACGAGACTGATCGTTGCTTTGCCTGCCTAAGGTGGAGACATGCCGTCCACCGACACGCTGACCGACGCCGTCTGGCGCGCGCTCGCCACGGTCAACGACCCCGAGATCCACAAACCGATCACCGACCTCGAGATGGTCAAGTCGGTCGACATCACGCCCGAGGGGCACGTCGACGTCGCGGTGCTGCTCACCGTCGCCGGCTGCCCGATGCGCGAGACGATCACCAAGAACGTCACGAGCGCCGTGGCCGACGTCTCCGGCGTCACCGGCGTACGGGTCGAGCTCGACGTCATGAGCGAGGAACAGCGCAGGGGCCTGCAGGAGAAGCTGCGCGGCGGCGCCCCCGCCCAGGAGATCCCGTTCGCCAAGGCCGGCTCGCTGACCCGCGTCTACGGCGTCGCGAGCGGCAAGGGCGGCGTCGGCAAGTCGTCCGTGACGGTCAACCTCGCGGTCGCCCTGGCCGAGCAGGGACTCTCCGTCGGCGTGGTCGACGCCGACATCTACGGCCACTCGGTGCCGCGCATGCTCGGCGTCGAGGGCGGACCCACCCCCGTCGAGGACATGATCATGCCGCCGTCGGCGTACGGCGTGAAGGTCATCTCGATCGGGATGTTCGCGGGCGGCAAGCCCGTGACATGGCGCGGGCCGATGCTGCACCGGGCGCTGCAGCAGTTCCTCGGCGACGTCTTCTGGGGCGATCTCGACGTCCTGCTCCTCGACCTGCCGCCGGGCACCGGCGACATCGCGATCTCGCTCGGTCAGCTGATCCCCAACTCCGAGATCATCGTGGTGACCACCCCGCAGGAGGCGGCCGCGGAGGTCGCCGAGCGCGCCGGCGTGGTCGCCCAGATGCTGCGGCAGCGGGTCGTCGGCGTCATCGAGAACATGTCCTGGCTGCCCTGCCCGCACTGCGGCGAGCAGATCGACCTCTTCGGCTCGGGCGGCGGCGCGGCCGTCGGCGCGGCCCTCACCCGCGCGCTCGGCCACGACGTCCCGCTGCTCGCCCAGGTGCCGCTCGACATCCGGCTCCGCGAGGGCGGCGACAGCGGCCGTCCGCTGGTGCTCGACCACCCCGAGTCCCCCGCGGCCGAGGCCCTGCGCGATCTGGCGAAGCATCTCGGCGGCCGGTCACGCGGTCTGGTCGGCCGTTCCCTCGGGCTGTCGCCCACCACCCGCTGACGCCGCCCGTCCGCCGACCGCGGCAGCGGTACCAGGTCTAGGTCTAGGTGGCGTCGGGGTCGTACGGCGCGCGCTCGCCGGGCGCCAGGGTCTTGACCTCGGTGACAGCGGTACGGGTGGACGACCCGTTGACCTGGTTGCGGTCGAGGCCGAGCGGATCGTCGTCCTCGAGCAGGGCCTTGCGGATGAACGTCTTGGGGTGCAGCGAGCTGATGTCGAGGTTGCGGAACTCGGCCGGCATCTCGTCCTCGAGCTCCGTCTTGGCCTTCTGCGCCCAGTTGCGGACCATGCGGATGCCCTTGGCGAGGTCGCTGGCGAGCTTCGGGAGCTTGTCCGGGCCGAAGACGATGACCGCGACGACGAGGATCACCAGGATCTCGCCCCAGCCCACGTCGCCGAACACCGCACCACCCTCCTCCGCGTCGAAACCCAGCCTACGGCCTGCGCGGGGACGTTGCGCAGGCGCTGACGCCGAGACGATCAGGCCTCGTCGTCCTCCTCGCCGAGCGTGACCTTGGTCGTGGCCTTGGTGCCGCTCCGGTCGTACTCGACCGTGACCACCTCGTTGGGTGCGTGTGCCCGGATCACGGCGATCATGTCGACGGCGGTGTGGATCGGCAGGCCGTTGAACTTGGTGATGACATCGCCGGGCTGCAGTCCGGCCTTGTCGGCCGGTCCGCCCTCCTGCACCGGCTCCTGGCCGTCGACCGCCTGCTCGATGATCTTCGCGCCGTTGCCCTCGTAGCGGTTGTCGGTGGTGGTGCCCATCACGGCATGGGTCGACTTGCCGCTGTCGACGAGCTGCTTGGCCGTGCGGCGCGCGGTCTTCTCGGGGATCGCGAAGCCCAGGCCGATGCTGCCGCTCGGGCCCTCGGTGCTCTTGCGCACGCTCGCGCCGGCGTAGTTGACGCCGATCAGGCGACCGCGCTCGTCGAACAGCGGCCCGCCGGAGTTGCCCGGGTTGATCGCGGCATCGGTCTGGATCGCGGCGACGTACGAGTTGCTGCGCTCGGTGATGTGCACCGGGCGGTTGAGCGCACTGACGATGCCGGTCGTCGTGGTCTGCTCCAGGCCGAGCGGCGAGCCGATCGCGATGACGGAGTCACCGACGACGACCTTCGCGGAGTTGCCGTAGGTGACCGGCTTCAGGCCGGTCTTCTCGACCTTGACGACGGCGATGTCGGCGGACGAGCTCTTTCCCCTGACGGTGGCGTCGACCACCTCGCCGTTGTGGAACTGCACCTTCACCTCGGCGCCGGACTCGGTCGCGCCGTCGACGACGTGCGCGTTGGTCATGATGTAGCCGTCGTCGGACATCACGAACCCCGAACCGAGCGAACGGCCCGCGGCCGCGGTGACGGTGATCTTGACCGCACTCGGCATGACCCGCTTGGCGATCTCGGCGACGGAGCCCTTCGCCGGCTCGCTCGTGGTCGGGGTCGGCTCGGCCCCGCGGGTCGCGAGGACGCCACCCGTCGCTCCCCCGGCAGCGCCGCAGATCAGTGCGGTGAGCAGGACGACGACGAAGAAGACCGCGACGGGCACCCGCCGCTTCTGGCGCTGTACGGGCGCGAACGGGTCGACCGGCATCGGCGCGGGACCGCCGGGTCCGTACGGCCCTGGCGGCATGCCACCGCCCGGCGGCTGCCACCCCCGGCCGGGCTGCTGCCCGGGACCTGGCTGGCCGAACGCCGACGGCCGCGGCGGCTGCTGACCCGGATGCCCCGGTGACCCGGGCGGCTGCCCCTGGTAGCCGTACGCCTGGCCGGGCTGACCCGGTCGGCCGTACTGCCCCGGCTGCTGGCCCGGTTGCTGGCCCGGCCGGTAGCCGCCGGGCGACGACCCGTACGGCGACGGCTGCTGGCCGGGGGTGCCCTGCGGGCGCGGCGGGTTCAGCCCGGGCGCGCTGTGCGGCTGGCCCTGCGGTGGCGGAGGAGGCGCGGCCTGCTGCCCCGGCGGCGGTGGGGACGGCCAGGGCTGTCCCTGCGGGGAGTGTGCCCGCGGACCGAACGACCCGGTGTCGCCGGACGCGCCCGCGGAGTCGCGCCAGCTCGGCACGGGAGGCTGACCGCCGTCGGGTGGCGTCGGCTGGCGGGGCGGTGACGCGGCGGGCCGGTCGAACGCGCGCGTACCGCCATCACCGTCGCCGGCACGGTCGGCGAAGGGGTCACGGATGCCCTCTGCCGAGGGCCAATGGTCCCCGGAAGGCACCTCGTCGGAGTCCGCCATCGTCGTGTCCCCTCAGCGTGTGCGCCGGCGTCCATCGACGCGCATCCTAGAACGGATTGCACCACGACACGATCCGGCCGAACCCACGGGCCATCCGGGTCCAGAACCCCGGGCGTGCCTGCTCCCGAGGCAGCGCCCGCACGGCGTCGTCCACCGCGGTGTCCGGCGCGTCGGCCACCACCGTGAAGACGGTCTCCGGACCGGCCCACATGAGTTGTCGCGGAACGGTGTCGCGTACGTATACCGTACGACCTCCCACCCGCGCGTGGTGCCAGCCGTCGAGGTGACTTTCGTCCAGGTGGCCGCGCTGCTCGAACACCGAGACCGCCGAGATGCCGTCGGAGTACGACAGGTGCAGCGCCTCGGATCCGCCGTACTCGGTGCGTCGCACGTCGTACAGGGTGAGCAGGTCGCCGAGATCGCGGGGCACGGTCCATCCCCCGGCGTGCAGCCGGCCCACGTCGGGCACCGGGACCCGGCGGCCCAGGTCGACCGGCGGCGCGGCCGCGGGAGCGCTCGCACCGGACGTCGCGCCGATCGCGACCCGGGTGAACACGCTGCGCCGCGCAAGGCTCCCGTCGTCACCGAACGCCTCGCGCCGCAGCATCAGCCCGGTGGCGCGGTCGAGCCAGTAGCGCGCCATCAGCCGGTCGGCGCCGAGCCGCGCGTCGACGACGTCGGCCACGCGCCCGGCGACCGTGGCCGCGCCGGAGCGGGCGATCCGGAAGTTGGCGGTCAGCAGGCCGAGCTGCGGACCGGTCGTGCGGCCCTGCGCCGCCACGGCCGCGGAGACGGTGCGTCTGCCGCGGGTGTCGGTGACGAAGGTGCCACGTCCCGGCACGTTGCGGACACGCACCGTGGCCGCGGTCAGCTCGCCACCGGACCACATACGCAGCTCCTGCACGCCCTGGTACGCGGTCCTGCCCGCGACGGTCATCGCCCTGGTGAGCAGGTCGACGGCCCGCCGCTCGTCGTCGCCGGCACCGGGTGTGGGCGCGGCGTGACCGGGGGTGGCGGTCACGAGCAGCAGCACGACGACGAGGGGGACGGCGAGGAGGTACGGGTACGGCGGTGCCGCTCGCGGAAGGCGGTCGCTTGTCACGGACATGGCGGCGCGGTCAGGGACGGACCGGAACCTTCGAGACCGCCACGGCACCGGTCACGGGGTCGGTCAGCGGAACCGTGCCGGTCACCGCCGCGTGCTCGACGGTGTAGCTGTCGATGGGCGGGGAGAGCGCGGGCCCGGCCGGCTGGCCGCCCACGACGAACGCCATCGCCGCGGTGGCGGCCCCGAGCGAGAGCGACCCGGCGAAGACGAACCGCTTCCGGCTGCGTTGCGGAGCGGCGCGGTACGGCGTGCGGGTCACGGGGGGCCGGGAGGACGCCGCCGCGGGCCAGCCGAACGGACTCGGCGCGAGCGGGGAGCGTCGATCCGGCGGTGGCGGCCAGACGTCCTGCGGCTCGGCGACGGCGAGGAGCCGGGCCTCGAGCGACGGCGGCGGGCTCCGGTCGTACCCGAGCAGCGAGAGCGCACGCCTGACACCGCGCTCGAGTTCGGCCTCGGCACGGCACTCGGCGCAGTCCACCAGGTGACAGAGGACCTGTTCCCTGCTCGCGGGATCGAGCTTCTGGTCGACGAGTGCGGTGATCCGGTCCCCCAGATGGCTCACCCGTGCTCACCCCCAGCGGCCACGGCCGCCACGGTCTCGTCGGCCGCGCCGCTCCTCGCGCCCGGAGCGAGGTGTCCGAGGCGGCGGCGCAGGTGCGACCGGCCGCGGTGGATGCGGCTGCGGACGGTGCCGAGCTTGATGCCCAGGGTGTCGGCGATCTCCTCGTAGCTCAGGCCCTCGATGTCGCAGAGGACGACCGCGACCCGGAACTCCGGCGCGAGGTCGTCGAGCGCGGCCTGTACCTCGTGGTCGAACTGCGACGCGTCGTAGACGTCGGCGGGCGTCTGCTCGCGGCCGGCGAGGCGGTCGCCGGCGTCGTCGGGGAGGGACTCGAACCTGATCCGCTGCTTGCGCCGCGCGGTGTCGAGGAAGAGGTTGGTGGTGATGCGGTGCAGCCAGCCGGCGAACGACCCCGGCTGGTAGTTGTGCAGGGAACGGAAGACGCGGACGAAGACCTCCTGGGTGAGGTCCTCGGCATCGTGCTGGTTGCCGGTGAGACGGTAGGCGAGGCGGTAGACCCGGGCGGAGTGCTCGCGGACGATCTCGTCCCAGCTGGGCACGGCCCATTCGCCGCTCGTGTCCTGCTGACGGCGTGCTCGCGTTCGGGAACGGCCCATTCTCAGCCCTCCTCCCCCGAGCGGGATAGCTGTCACCACCATGGTGCCGTCCCCTCTTCCCATCCGGAGAGCCGATACGCCTTTTCCCAGCCATCTCACAGGTTGGCCGGTCCGTTCACTCCTGACAACGGATCCCGCCCGATCGCCGTTCCCCGACCCGCCACGCCGCATCGGTAGCCGACCGGGAGGTGCTCCCTGGGCTAGGCTGCCTGCGCGATGCCAGGTCGCGCGTCGGAGGTCGGACATGGGTGGCGATGCCAGCTGGGACTACGCCGAGGCGTACCTGCCCGAGGATGACGTGCTCGTGGCCGCGCGCCAGCGCGCCGAGGAGGTCCTCGCGGCGGTACCCATCGGGCCGGGCGGTGGCACCCTCCTGCGGTTCCTCGCAGCGACGATCGGCGCACGCAGCGTCGTCGAGGTGGGGAGCGGCTGCGGCGTCTCGGGCATCTACCTGCTCCGCGGTATGCGCCCCGACGGCATCCTCACGACGGTCGACGTCGAGGTAGAGCACCAGCGGCTCGCGAAGCAGGCCTACGCCGAGGCGGGTTTCACCGGCAGCCGCGTGCGCACCATCATCGGCCGGGCACTCGAGGTGCTGCCGCGGCTCACCGACGACGCGTACGACCTGGTGTTCGTCGACGCCGACAAGCAGGAGTACCACGCCTACCTCGACCAGGCCCTGCGGCTGCTGCGTCCGGGCGGCGTCGTGGCGTTCGACAACGCGCTGTGGCACGACCAGGTGGCCGACCCGTCGAAGCGCGACGCCGACACCGTGGCCATCAGGCAGCTGCTCGTCGCGGTACGCGACGACGAGCGGCTGGTCCCCGTGCTGGTCAAGGCCGGCGACGGCCTGCTGGCGGCCGTCCGCAGGAGCTGAGCTGCGTCGAGGCCCCGGCGGCGTCGTGCTCGTGACACCACCGGGGCCTCGTGACGTGCAGAGCGAGGTGCCCCCGTCAGCCAGTGCTGTCTGCCTTCGGCGGTCTTGCGACAGTGACCGACGCCAACTCATCCCCGAGAGCCTTGGCTTCGTCAGGAGACATCTCGACGACTAGCCTGCCGCCACCTTCGAGCGGAACACGCATCACGATGCCGCGCCCCTCCTTGGTGACCTCTAGCGGCCCGTCTCCGGTCCGCGGCTTCATCGCCGCCATGTGACTTCCCTTCCTGCCTGCAGACGCGGGGTCGCCTCGCTGCGGCCGATGCGTCCGGATGTGACGGCCCGATTATCTCGAATCGCAGGCCCGGGGGCCAATCCAGCGCGCGGGCCGACCACGGATCGACCAGCGAGAACGCCCCCTGCCGCCCCGACCAGTCCCGGGAGGCGCGGCGCGGCAGCCCGCGGCCGCGACACGTGAGGGGCACCCCGACCGTGTCGGGGCACGGTGAGGGTGCCCCTCGCGAGGTGGTCCCCGGCCGCTAGGGTCACCCCAACGAGCGGCTGGAGGCACTGTCATGACGGACACGTCGAACCCTCCGGTGCGTTACGACGTCGCCGACGGCGTCGCGACGATCACCCTGGCGCGACCCGACGCGATGAACGCGCTCGACATCCCGACCAAGGAGGCGCTGCGCGTCGCGGTGCAGCAGGCGGCCGGCGACCCGGTCGTGCGCTGCCTGCTGCTCACCGGCGAGGGGCGCGCGTTCAGCGTCGGCCAGGACCTGAACGAGCACGCGGGCCTGCTCGAGCAGGGCAACCCGGTCCTCGACACCGTGCCGCGGCACTACAACCCGATCACGCACGCGCTGCTGACCATGGCGAAGCCGGTCGTCGCGGCGGTGAACGGGGTGGCCGCAGGAGCGGGGGCGGGCTTCGCGTTCGCCGCCGACTTCCGGGTGGTCGGCGAGTCGGCCGGCTTCAACCTCGCCTTCGCCGGCGTGGGTCTCGGCCCCGACTCGGGGACGTCGTGGACGCTGCCCCGCATGGTCGGCAGCGCCAAGGCGATCGAGCTGCTGATGCGCCCTGGCACCATCGACTCCGCCACCGCGCTCGACCTCGGACTCGCCACGAAGGTCGTCCCCGACGACCAGGTCCTCGCCGAGGCCGGCGCGCTCGCGGCCGAGCTGGCACACGGACCGACGATGGCGTACGCGGCCATCCGCCAGGCCGTCGGCTACTCCGCCTCGCACGAGATCGCCGACTCCCTCGAGCGCGAGGCCGAGCTCCAGGCCCAGTGCGGCGCGACCGAGGACCACCGGGGCGCGGTGACGGCGTTCATCGAGAAGCGCAAGCCCGAGTTTCACGGCGGTTAGGGCGCTGCGTCCGGCGTGACGGTGACTCCGGCGACCACTTCTTCGGACGTGAACGGACTCCGCGGACACCCGAGTTGCCGCGCTTGGTGCGGCATGCTTACCCTCCCCTGGACGGGAGGCGATCGTGGAAGCTCGCCCTACGCTCATCACGTCGGTGCAGCGCGCACTGCACCTGCTCGACGCCGTCGGTGAGTACAACCGCCCGGTGCAGGCGAAGACGCTCGCCCGCCGCACCGGACAGCCGCTCCCGACGACCTACCACCTGCTCCGCACCCTCGTGCACGAGGGCTACCTGCGCCGGGTCGACGGCGCCGGGTACGTGCTCGGTGACCGGGTGGCCGCCCTGTCCGGCACCGGCGCGGCCACGCGCACGGCACGCTTTCGCACCATCCTGCAGAACCTGCACGACGAGCTCAACGCCGCGGCGTACCTCTCGATCCTCGACGACGGGGAGATCAGGCTCGTCGACGTCGTCGACAGCAAGAAGGCGCCACGGGTCGACCTGTGGGTGGGGTTCCACGACGCGGCCCATGCCACCGCGCTCGGCAAGGCGGTGCTCTCCACGCTCGAGGAGCGGGAGCGTCTCGACTACCTCGGCACGCACGACCTGCCCGACCTCACCCCGCGCACCGTGACGAGCCGCAAGCTGCTGCTGCGCGAGCTCGACCAGCCGCGGGCCTACGCGGTCGACCGCGAGGAGTACGCCCTCGGCACCGGCTGCGTCGCGGCCTCCGTCCCGTCGACGGCGATCACCGCCGCCATCGCCGTGTCGGTGCCCACCAACCAGGTGCAGCGCATCGTCGAGCAGGGTGCCGTGCTCAGGCGCGCGGCTCGGCTGGTCGCCCTCGCCGCCGCCGACTGACCGGCCGACCGGACTCACGGCAGCAGCAGCCCCCAGTACAGCGCCCACGCGGCGAACACCGTCGTGGCTCCGAGCACGACGGCGGTGCGCAGCCGGTCGCCCGGCGCCGGCCGGTGCCGCACGGCGGTCACGATGCCCGCCGCCACGGTGACGACCGCGAGCGCCTGCAGCGCGAGCCAGAGAAGGGGGCGTCCGCCGAGCAGCGGGCCGGCATGGATCGCGCCGTTGGTGGTCAGGGTGCCGCCACTCGTGAAGAGGAGCGACCCCAGGTACAGCGGCCAGCCGATCACGGCCGCCAGGCCGGTGCCGGCGAGCAGCCGCGCCGACCACGGTGCCCGCGGACCGCGCCGGCCACGTATCCGGCGCAGCGGCGCCGCAAGCCCGAACCCGGCGAACGCGAGGATCAGCGTCACGAAGGCACCGACCTGGACCGGCGCGGACTCGTACCACCGCAGCGCGGGGACGGGGACGGTCGTGCGCGACTGCATGCCGGTGCCCGCCACCGACGGCGCCGGCGCGCGCCCAGTCACCGCCTGGGACGCCCAGGCCGTGACGAGGTCGACGTAGCCGGGGGCGAACTCGGCGCCGCGGTCCCAGCCGTCGGTCGAGACCCGGACGGTGTGCTCGGCACCGGCGACGGTGCGCAGCGTGTACCGGCGGTTGCCGGCCGCGTCGAGTGCCGTGCGGTAGGCGGCGACGCTCTCGACCGGCGGTGTCTGGACGTCGCGATCCCCCCACACCCCGAGCACCGGCAGCGTGAGCACTCGCGGCGCGGCGCCCGCGTCGTGGTACGCCTCGGGAAACAGCCCGAGCCCGTTGATCAGGCGGTAGGCCGTGTACGCGTAGGCGTCCACGAGCGAGCCTCGCACGCCCGCGTGCTCGATCTTGATCCTTTCCGCCCAGCTCTGCTGCGGCAGCGGTGCGCCGCCGTTCGCCCCCACGACCACGAGGAAGGCCGTGCGCGGGTCGCGCGCAGCGGCGAGCGGCGCGACCCAACCGCCCTCGCTCAGCCCCCAGAGACCGACGTTTCCTGCGTCGACGCCAGGCTGCCTGCGCATCACGGCCGCGGCGGCGACGGCGTCGTCGGCCAGCAGGGAGTAGGAGCGTCTCGTGAACGAGTAGCCGACGGTGCGCTTGTCGTAGACGAGGGTCGCCACCCCGGCCTCGGTGAACGCCTCGGCCTCGTCGCGCAGATCGTCGCGGTGTCCCGGCCCGGCGCCGTCGACCAGCACCATCGCCGGGCGACCGGGCAGCGGGCGCGCCGGCAGGCGCAGGGTGGCCGGCAGCACCTGGCCGTCACCGGTGTCGACGCTCAGCCGGCGTTCGGGCGGGCCCGAGTCGGAGGCGACGGCGTGGCCGCCACCGGGGGCGACGACCGCGCCGGCGGCGACGAGCACCACGACGGCGGAACGGAGACCGGACATGACGGTACCTCCTGCAGAGTAGTATGCACAATTCTTTGCATACTACTCTGCTAACCTTCGCGGCATGGCGGATCAGGGAGACCCACGAACGGTCACCGACGCGGACCCCCGAGAGCTCACCGACGCGGCGGCCTTGCGGGCACTGCGCCACCCGCTGCGGCAGCGCATGCTGCGGCTGCTCGACCGCAACGGACCGGCCACGGCCACCACGCTGGCGCGCGACCTGGGCGAGAACTCCGGTGCCACCAGCTACCACCTGCGCCGGCTCGCCGAGCACGGGTTCGTCGAGGACGACGCGGAGCGCGGTCACGGCCGGGAGCGGTGGTGGCGGGTCGGCCGGCCGGACATCCGGTTCCCGCCGCGCAGCCGGATGAGCCGGGACCTGCGCCAGGAGCTCGGCCGGTTCGAACAGGACAACGCGGCGGCGGACACCGAGGCGCTGGCCAGGTTCGAGCGTGCCCGCGACAGTCTCGGCGAGTGGGGCGACGTCCTGCTCTTCGCGCGCGGTGAGCTGCAGCTCGACCTCGCCGGCGCGCGGAGGTTCTGGGACGAGTACATGGAGCTCTTCAACCGCTATGCCGCCGCCGAGCGTCCCGCGGACGGCCGCACGGTGCTCGTGCGTTTCATGGCGTTCCCCGACGTGGACTGACCGCCGAGAGAGCGCGCGCAGGTGCGCTCTATCACCATCTGAACATCGTGTCGTTGCCAGCGTTCGGGGCCCGGCACAGAATCGCCGCAAGGGGGCGACCGGGCTCGACCCGCTCGATCCGAGCTTCCACCCAAAATGAGCGACACGGCACGGTCGCCCCTCGGCACAGTCCCCAGTCGCACGTTGGAGGCGGCCATGACAGCGACGACGACGTCGCCGACCCTGGAGCAGAGTGTCCGGGTCGAGCTGTACCGCACGATGGTCCTGTCCCGGGCATTCGAGGATGCGATCCTGCGGGAGTACCACGCGGACAAGGGCCCCGGCTTCGACATCGGCAAGGGCGCGGTGCCGGGCGAGATGCACCTGTCGTCGGGGCAGGAACCCGCGGCCGCAGGCGTGTGCGCCCATCTCACCACGGACGACGCCGTCACCGCGACGCACCGTCCGCACCACTTCGCCATCGCGCACGGCATGGACCTGCGCAAGATGGCCGCGGAGATCTTCGGCCGCGAGACCGGGTTCGGTCGCGGCAGGGGCGGGCACATGCACCTGTTCGACCCCGACACCCACTTCTCCTGCTCCGGCATCATCGCCGAGGGCTACCCGCCCGCGCTCGGCCAGGCGTTCGCGTTCCGCCGGCAGGGCACCGACCGCGTCGCCGTCGCGGTGACCGGCGAGGGCGCGGCCAACCAGGGCGCGTTCCACGAGTCGCTGAACCTCGCCGCCCTGTGGCAGCTCCCGGTGGTCTTCGTGGTCGAGGACAACGACTGGGGCATCAGCGTGCCGCGCTCCGCGTCCACCGCGATCCCGTCCAACGCCGAACGCGGCGCGGCGTACGGCATGCCGGGCGAACGGGTCGAGGACAACGCGGTCGAGGCCGTGTACGCGGCCGCCGGCCGCGCGGTCGAGCGCGCCAGGTCGGGTGGCGGGCCCTCGCTCATCGAGGTGCACACCGTCCGGCTCCTCGGTCACTTCGAGGGCGACGCCCAGGGGTACCGGCCCGAGCTCGAGGACGTGCCCGGCCGCGACCCGATCCCCACGTACGAGCGCACCCTGCGCGCCGACGGCGCCCTCGACGACGACGCCGTCGAGGGCATCGCCACCGAGGCGACCGAGCGTGTCGAGGACGCGATCAGCTTCGCCAAGAAGAGCGCCGTACCCGACCCGTCCACCGCACTCGCATACGTCTTCGCCTGAGAGGACGGCTCATGACAGTCACCGACACCCAGGCACCCAGCAGCCACCGCCTCACCACGTCGAAGGCGATGGTCGACGCCATCGCATACGAGATGGAACGCGACCAGGGCGTCGTCTACCTCGGCGAGGACGTCGGCCCGTACGGCGGCATCTTCGGCTCGACGGGCGGCCTGCTCGAGAGGTTCGGCCCCGAGCGGGTGATCGACACGCCGATCTCGGAGTCGGCGTTCATCGGCCTCGGCATCGGCGCGGCCGTCGAAGGGATGCGCCCGATCGTCGAGCTGATGTTCGCCGACTTCATGGGCGTCTGCCTCGACCAGATCTACAACCACATGGCGAAGATCCACTTCGAGTCCGGCGGCAACGTCAGGGTGCCGATGGTGCTCACCACGGCGGTGGGCGGCGGCTACTCCGACGGCGCGCAGCACTCGCAGTGCCTGTGGGGAACGTTCGCACACCTGCCCGGCATGAAGGTCGTCGTGCCGAGCAACCCGTACGACGCCAAGGGCCTGATGACGTCGGCGATCCGCGACGACAACCCCGTGGTCTACATGTTCCACAAGGGCGTCATGGGCCTGCCGTGGATGGTGAAGAACCCCCGCGCGACGGCCGACGTCCCCGACGACGCGTACGAGGTGCCGATCGGCAAGGCCGCCGTGGTCCGCGAGGGCAGCGACGTCACCGTCGTCACCGTCTCGCTGTCGGTGCACCACGCGCTCGACGTCGCGGAGAAGCTCGCCGACGACGGCATCAGCGTCGAGCTGCTCGATCTGCGCAGCCTCGTGCCGCTCGACCGCAGGGCGATCCTCGACTCGGTGACCAAGACGGGACGGCTCGTGGTCGTCGACGAGGACTACCTCTCGTACGGTCTGTCGGGCGAGGTGGCGGCGACGATCACCGACACCGACCCCGCGCTGCTGCAGGCACCCGTGCGCCGGGTGGCCGTGCCCGACGTGCCGATCCCGTACGCCCACGCGCTCGAGTACGCCGTGCTGCCGCGCCACGACAGGATCGAGGCGGCGATCCGCAGCGTGGTGGACGCGTGACCGACGTCGTCTTCCCCGCCCTGTCGGCGAAGGAGCCCGACGCCGAGGGCGTGCTGGCGACGTGGTTCGTGTCGGACGGCGACGCCGTTGCGGCCGACCAGCTGCTCGCCGAGGTGCAGGTCGACAAGGTCGCGGCGGAGGTGCCGGCGCCGTCCGCCGGCACCGTACGCCTCCTCGTCGACGAGGAGGCCGTGGTCACCCAGGGCTCTCCCATCGCCCGCATCGAGTAGCGGGAGCGCGCTCAGGGGTGGAACTCGCAGTCGGCGAGGTGGTCGTCGACGAGGCCGCACGCCTGCATCAGGGCGTACGCCGTGGTGGGTCCGACGAAGCGGAAGCCGAGGCCGCGCAGCCGCTTCGCCATCGCGGTCGACTCCGGCGTGACGGCGGGGACGTCGGTGAGTGTGTGGCGCGTCGGTGTGGACTCCGGCGCGAACGACCACACCTCGGCCGCGACTCCGCCCGGCACCTCCAGGGACGCACGGGCGTTGGCGACGGCCGCCTCGATCTTGGCCCGGTTGCGGACGATCCCCGTGTCTCCGAGCAGCCGCTCCACGTCGTGTGCGCCGAACTCGGCGACCACGGCCGGGTCGAAGCCCGCGAAGGCGGCGCGGAACGCCTCGCGCTTGCGCAGGATGGTGAGCCACGACAGCCCGGACTGGAACGCCTCCAGCGTCAGCCGCTCGTAGATGCCGTGGTCGTCGTCGACCCGCCTGCCCCACTCCTCGTCGTGGTAGGCGATGTAGTCGTCCGCCGACAGTCCCCAGGGGCAGCGCAGCCGCCCGTCCGCGCCGGCGACCGCCGCACTGTCACTCATCGCATCGTCCTCCACCGTGTTCGCCCGCGCACCGCACGCACATCTCCATCATTCCCGAGCGCTACGACACGACCAGACCTACGCTGCCCCCGTGGCCATACGCATCGTCATCGCGGAGGACTCGCTCCTCGTCCGCGAGGGCGTGCGCCGGGTCCTCGACCGTGCCGACGGCCTCGAGGTCGTGGCGGAGTGCGCCGACCTGCCCGGCCTGCTCGCCGCCGTCGAGGAGCACACGCCCGACATCGTGGTGACCGACGTCAGGATGCCGCCAGACTCCAGTGACGAGGGCATCAGGGCGGCGGTCCGGCTGCAGGAGACGCATCCGGGCATCGGCGTGCTCGTGCTCTCGCAGTACGCGGAGCCCGCGTACGCCACCCCCCTGCTCGCCGCGGGCAGCGCCGGCCGCGGCTACCTGCTGAAGGAACGCGTCAGCGACGCCGGCCAGATCGTCGCCGCCGTCCGCGCCGTCGCCGACGGCGGCTCCGTCATCGACCCCGCGGTCGTCGACACCCTCGTCAGCGACTCGATCAGGAAGCGCTACTCGCCGCTGGCGTCGCTGACCCCGCGCGAGCGCGAGGTGCTCGCGCACATCGCCCAGGGCAGGAGCAACGCCGCGGTCGGCGCCGCGCTCTACCTCTCCGAACGCGCCGTCGAGAAGCACATCAACGTCCTCTTCGCCAAGCTCGGCCTGGGAGCCCAGCCGGACATCAACCGCCGCGTGAAGGCCGTCCTGCTCTACCTCGCCGAGTCCGGCTGACGCCGCTCGGGCTCCCCCTTCCCCGTTGATCACGTTAACGTGATCAACGGGGACTTCACCCAGTGCAGGGACGAGGTGAAGTCCCCGTTCACGAGGTGAAGCCCTCACGGGACCGCGTGGCGCCGGGGGCACGAGGGTGTTAGCACCCCGGTGATCGTGGTGCCCGCGTCACTGGCAACCGGACGCCGCGCGCGGGACGCTTGAGCCGTGGGAGCCGAGCTGGGGGCGGACGCGGTGGCGGACCCAGGCGTCGACGTGCTCATCGTGGACGACCAGGCGCCGTTCCGCTCGGTGGCGCGCACGCTCGTGTCGCTGCTGCCCGGATGGCGGGTCGTGGGTGAGGCGGAGTCCGGCGAAGAGGCCCTCGCCCAGGCCGACGCCGCGCACCCCGGCGTCGTGCTCATGGACATCAACCTCCCCGGCATCAACGGGATCGAGGCCACCAGGAGGATCCTCGCCCGTGCCCCCGACACCACGGTCGTGCTGCTGTCGACGTACGCCGCCGAGGACCTGCCGCCCGACGCCCGTACCTGCGGGGCGCGAGCCTACGTTCGCAAGGACGATCTCACGCCGCGGCTGCTGCGCGAGCTGCGTTAGGCACCTCGCCGCGGACCGCCGTGCCGGCGCCGGGCGCCGACTCCACGTGCAGCGTGCCGCCGAGCGCGCCGAGGCGGTCCGCCATGTTCACGAACCCGTGTCCCTGCGCCGTGCCGCCGGCATCCATCGCGAAGCCCGCGCCGTCGTCGCGTACCTCGAAACGGAGGAGCCCGCCCTGGTCCTCGATCCTGACCACGATGGACGCACCGGAGCCGGCGTGCTTGCCCGCGTTCTGGATCGCCTCGAGGCAGCAGAAGTACACCGCCGCCTCGACCTCCTCGGCATAGCGCCCGGTGGTCTTGACACAGAGCTCGCAGGGCAGCGGCGCCCGACGCGCGACGGACTGCAGCGCCTGGTCGAGCCCGTGGTTGCGCAGCAGCGGCGGGTAGATGCCGTGAGCGAGCTCGCGCAGGGCGCCGATCGTCTCCTGGACGTCGGTGCGCAGTTCGTCGAGCAGCAGGCCCGTGGCGGCCGGGTCCTCGCCCGCCAGCTCCTTGGCGAGGCCGAGCTTGACCGACAGCGCCACCAGGTGCTGCTGCGCACCGTCGTGCAGGTCGCGCTCGATCGTCCGGCGCGACGCGTCCGCGGCACTCACGATCCGCAGCCGCGAGGCCTGCAGCTCCTCGTTGCGCATGCGCAGCTCCTCAAGCGACGCCTGCAGCGCGGAGTCGAGGCGCATGTTGTGCAGCGCCAGGCCGACCTGCCTCGCCAGCTCGACGAGGACGCGCTCGTCCTCGGCCGAGAAGTCCGGGTCGTCGGGCGCACGCCTGACGACCAGCAGGCCGAGCAGCTCGCCGAGGTGGGCAGCCGGGGCCACCCGCACCGAAGCCCCCTCGGGTGCCTGCGCGTGGTCGTCGTCCGCGAGCAGGGCGGGCAGCCAGACCGCGCACCACGCGGGGCCGCCGACCCGCGTCCTGCCCACGACGACGCGCTCCTTCTCGGTCAGGACCAGCCGCCGCGCGGGACGTTCCGGCACGCTGACGGTACGGCTGAGGTCGCCACCGGCGCCCACCCACACCTCGGCGCCGGCCGGGGCGACGGTCGCCCGCAGCGACTCGACCAGCTGCAGCAGCAGCTCGTCGAACGGCACCGCGCGGCTCATCCGCGCGCCGAAGGACGCCAGCGCCTCCTCCGGCGGCGTGCCCGCCCGGCCGAGCAGCGTCTCGCCGAAAGACACCAGCCTGACCCGCAGCGGCAGCGCGAGCACCACCGCGCTCAGCGCGGCGACGACGCTGCCGAACAGGATCTCGCGCTCCCCGCCGACGGGTGCCCGCCCGAGACCGACCACCACGACGAGGTAGACCGCCACCACCATGACCGCGAGGCCCGCGACGACGAACGCCTCGACGAGCGCACGCTCGGCGACCCTGGCCGTCGCCGGCAACAGGCCGAACACCAGGCCGAGCGGCATCGCCACGAAGGCGCCCGCCAGCCACGGCAGGACGTCGTCGGGCACTCCGAGCAGGAGGTGGACCGCCAGCAGGACCGCGTCCGCCGCGACCATCACGACGGCACCCGCGGCGGTCCACTGCAGGGTGCGCCGGCGTACGGCGTCGACCCTGCGGCAGCGCAGCGCCACCGCCGCAGACGCCGCCAGGCCGGCCGGCACCACGACCGCGATCGCGGTCGCCGTCGCGAGCTCGCGCGCGGTGACGGCGAGCCAGGCCGTCCACGCGACGGCGACCGCCAGGACGGCCGCGGCGAGGATCCGGCGCCACCGCGACGCCAGCTCGCCGTCGGGGAGCGTGAGCCCGAGGCAGAACCACGCCGCGACCGCGGCGGGGACCAGCGGCGCCCAGAGACCGGCCGCGGGCGAGACGACCGCGACGACCAGCGCCGCGCGGACCAGCGCCGGCCGGCCCGCGCGGAACGCCGCGAGCGCGGCGACCAGCCAGCCGGCGGCGACGACCACCGATGCCGTGACCATTCCTCACTCCGTCCGTAGGACGCTACCGATGCGCAGCCGCGCGGCGCGGTGTCCCGGCCACGCGGCGAGCAGGTTCGCGACGAGGACCGCCACCGGGGCGGCGAGCAGCAGTGCGAAGAACGCGAGCGGCGGCTGGTAGTACAGCGGCGTGTTCTCCGCCACCAGTCGCCACAACGTCCGTCCGAGCGCGAGCCCGAGCGGCACACCGAACAGCAGGCCGATCGCGGCGAGCAGCGTCGCCTGGGTCACCACGACCACGCGTGACTGCGTGCGGGTCATGCCGACGGCGCGGAGCACCGCCACCTCGTAGCGGCGACGCCGCACCGCCGTCGCCAGCGCGTGCCCGACCGCGCCCACCGCCAGCAGGGCGAGGAACGCACCGAGCGCGATCGGCAGCTCGCGTACGTCCTGGATCTCCGCGACCTGGGGCGGCAGGGTCGCGAGCTGCAGCGGTATCGGCTGGCCGAGGTCCGCCGCCGACTCCTTCTGCAGCCTCGCCAGGACGGCGTCCGGGTCGGCTCCCTGGCGCAGCGTGATCTGCGCCGTGTGGAACTTGAAGCCGGTGAAGAGTGCGTCGTATCCCGCGGTCGTGAGCCAGCCGCCCTCGTCGTACCCGTTGTGCGAGCCGAGGGGGACGAAGCCGATGCCGGTGACCCGCAACGCGTGCGGCTCCCTGTTGCCGGTGAACCGTACGGTCGAGCCGATCTCGGCGCCGAGCCGCTTCGCGCTCGTCGGTGCGAGCACCACCTCGGCGCCGGTCGTCGGCAGCGTCCCCGCCGTCAGGACCACCGGGGTCGGCTTCCCGACCGGGTCCAGCGTGTACATCGCGACGCTGCCGCCCGGCGCCTCGGCCACCGCATTGCGGGCGTCGTTGACGGCAGCGACGTCCTGGTCCTGCGCCAGGTAGCCGAGGACCTTGTCCGTCGGCGCGAAGTCCTCGCCGTTGAGGCCGAGGAAGGTCTCGAGCTGGTGGGTCTGCCCGAACCTGGCGGGGTTGTCGGCGGCATCGGAGACCCCGGCCGAGAACGTCAGTGCCGCGAGCACGCCGAGCACACCGGTCACCGCCCCGAAGATCGCCGGCCGCACGGGCACCGCGCTGCGTCCGCGGCCCGGCTCGAGCGCGAACCTCGCACCGACGACCACGGGCACCGGTAGGCCGGCTCGTGCCGCGGACACCGCCACCGCGGAACGCCGCGGCGACGTCCGGTCCCTGCGTGGCGACAGCGCGAACCACGCCGCCGCCCCCGCCGCCGCGAGCACCGCCAGCGGCGCGAGCACCCAGCCGGCGCCGAGCACCGCCCAGTCGGCGTGCGCGCCGGGATCCGGTTCGATCAGCGCGGCGGCGCCGATCGGCATCCAGTACGACACGGCGACGGCGCCCGCGACCCCCAGCGTGGCGCCGGCGACGGCTGCCGCGAACGGGCCGGCCGATGCCGCCAGCATCGCCTCACGGGGCGTCATGCCCAGGCCGCGGATGACCCGCAGGTCGGCCGCCGTGGCCGCGGTGTAGCGGGCGACCGACTGGCCGATCAGCACCATGGCCGCTGCCAGCGCCGCGAGGCCGAAGGCGAGCAGGCAGGCGGCCTCGAACGCGTTGACCTTCTGCGCGTGCCGCTGCTTGTCGGCCATGTTCCACACGTCGATGTCGCTGCGGCCGCTCACCCGGGCGAGTTCCTCGCGGAACGCGGGCAGCGCCGACTCGCCACCGCGCAGCCGGACCATGGCGTTGACGTACACCGACTTCTTCGCCCCGAGGATGCTCGCCGGATGGCGTTCGAACACCGCCGGCGACGCGACGACCCGACCCTTGCTCCCCACGTCCTCGCCGAACCAGCCGGAGCGGACGACGCCGACGATGCGGGCGCGGATGACCGGACCGGACGGCTCGTCGAGGGTCGCCTCCTGCTGGTAGGCGTCCATCTGTTCCGGCGTGGCCAGGCGCAGCGTGACCGTGTCGCCGACCCCCTTGCCGTAGTCGTGGGGGAAGCGCGGCGTCACGACCACCTCGTCGACCCGGTCGAAGTCCAGCATCCGACCCTCGATGACCACCGGGCGCTCGATCGTGCGCATCAGCTCCACGCCGGCGGCCGGGAAGTCCACGCTGTCCTCGTCCACGCCGTCGACCATGAACCCGGAGACGGGGAACTCGGCGAGCGTCTCGACCTGCGGCAGCGCCCGCACGGCGTCCCAGTCGAACCCCGGCTGGTTCGGCAGCACGACCGCGTCGGCCGGCAGCGTCTCGGCCAGGAGCCGCTCGACGGCGGTGTCGGCGCGGCGCGCGCCTGCGACCGCGGCCAGCACCGTCATCGTCGCGAAGGCCACCAGCAGGGCGAGCACCACGAGCGAGCGCCAGCGGCGCCTGAGCTCCAGCGCCGACCACGTGACGAGCACGGTCTTCATTGGTCACTCCGCTCGTAGGACGTCGCCGACGGGCAGCCTGCCCGCTCGGCGCGCGGGCCAGGCCGCGAGGACGTTGGCGACGACCAGCGCCGCGGGACCCACCGCCAGCAACGCCCACAGCGCGGTCGGGGGTGGTAGGCGAGCGGCGTGTAGTCGGCGACGAGCCGCCAGACCGTACGGCCGAGCGCCAGGCCGAGCGGCACGCCGAAGACGAGTCCGACGAGCGTGAGCACGGTCGCCTGCGTGGTGACGACGGCGCGGCACTGGGCGCCGGTCATGCCGAGCGCACGCAGCACCGCGACGTCATGGCGCCTGCGGCGCACGGCCACGGTCAGCGCGTGCCCGACGGCCCCGACCGCCAAGGCCGCCAGGAACACCCCGAGCAGGAGCGGCAGGTTGCGCACGCCTCTGACCTGGGCGATCTCCCCCGGCGGCATCGGCGGTTCGAAGGCGAGGCCGCCGTCCGCGACGAGCGACGCGGTCGCGCGTTCCAGGCGGGCCGTCACCGACGCCAGGTCGGCGCCGTCGCGCAGGGCGATCTGCAGCTGGTGCGACTCGAAGCCGTCGAACATCTCGGTGTAGCCCGCGGGCGTCAGCCACCCGCCGTCGAAGTAGAAGTTGCGCTCTCCCGCGGGCACGAAGCCGATCCCGGTGACGGTGACCCGGCGCGGCCCTTTCGTCCCCGTCAGCTCAGTCGTGGATCCGACGCCGGCGCCGAGCACCGACGCGGTGTGCGGGCCGAGCACGATCTCGGTGGCGGCGACGGGCATCCGCCCGGCCGTGAGGACGACGTCGATCGGCGCGCCCACGGGGTCGTACGTGTAGAGCCGGACGGTCCGCGTCCCCGACTCCGCGACGCCGACGCGCGCGTCGTTCAGCCCGACGACATCGGGATCGGCGGCGACCGCGCCGACGACGCCGGCCACGGCTGGCATGTCCTGCCCGTCCGCGCCGAGCGGGCTCTCGAGCCCGTACGTCTGGCCGAACCGCGCCAGGTTGGTCGTCGCGTCGGCGACTCCCGCGGAGAACGTGGACACCGCGACGATCCCGAGGACACCGGTGATCGCGGCGAGCAGCGCGGGCCGTACCGGCACGGCCGCCCGCCCCTGGCCGGCCTCCAGTGCGAACCGGGTACCGACCACGACCGGCACGGGCAGCCCGACCCGCGCCGCCGCGAGCGCGACGGCCGACCGCCGAGCGGACGCGACCTGGCCACGACGGCGCAGGGCGACGAGCAGCACGGTCGCGGTGCCCGCGGCGACCAGCAGCACCGCGCACCCCCACCCGGCGCCGAGCACGAGCCAGTCGGCGTCCACGCCGGGGGCCGGCTCCAGCGCGGCGGCACTGCCGATGGGCAGTGCCGCCGACGCCGCGACGGCGCCGGCCACGCCGACGGCGCCGCCCGCGGCCGCGGCGACGGTCGGAGCCGCCGAGCCCGCGAGCACCGCGTGCCGTGGCGGCAGGCCGAGTGCGCGCAGGACGTGCAGGTCGTCGACGGCGGTCCCCGCGTGCCGTGCGAGCGACTGCCCGACGAGCACGACCGCGGCCAGGAGGGCGGCGAGCGCGAACGCGAGCAGTCCTCCGGCCTCGAAGTTGGTGGTCTTCTGGATCAGCGGAGTGCTCTCGCCGAGGTTCCACACGTCGATGTCCGACCGTTTCGTCGCCTCCGTCATCGCGGAGGTGAACGCCGGCACCGCCGTCGCGCCGCCGGCCAGCCGCACGAACGCGGCGGTCTGGACGCTCCCCCGCACTCCGGTGAGGTTCGGCCCGTACCTCGCGAACAGTGCTGGCGACGTGACGAGGCCACCCCGGTAGCCGGGTGAGTCAGAGAACCACATGGACCGCACGACGCCGACGATGCGCGCGCGGACCCGCGGCCCGGCCGGACGCACCTGGGCGTCCCCCGTGACGGCGGCGTCCATGCCCTCCGGCGTGTGCAGCAGGAACGTGACGGTGTCGCCGACACCGAGGCCGTAGCTCGCGACGAAGTTCGGCGTCACCACCGCCTCGTCGACGCGTGCGGGGTCGGCCAGGCGACCGTCGAGCACCACGGGACGCTCGACCGTCCGCATCACCTCGTCACCGGCCGGCACGAGGTACACGGGGCCCTGGGCCGTGGGCAGTCCCTCGACGGCGACCTCGGTGTTGACGAAGGCCCCCACGGCCTCGACACCGGGGAGCGCCCGCAGCGTGCCGTAGTCGAACGCCGGGTCGTTCGGCAGGACCACGAGATCGGCCGGCGCCGTCCGCTCGCGCAGCCGCTGCTCGGCGGTGTCGCCCCTGCGGGCTCCCGCCACGGCCGTGAGCACGGCGCAGGTCGCGAACGCGACGAGCAGCGCGAGCACCACCAGCGAACGGCCGTGCCGGCGGAGCTCCAGCCGCAGCCACGCGAGCGCGAAGGTCACCATGTCACTCCGCCCTCAGCACGTCGCCGACGCGCAGCCGGATGGCGCGCCGCGCCGGGCCCGCGGCGAGCAGGTTGGCGACGAAGAGCGCGACGGGACCGACGAGGAGCAAGGCCCAGAAGGCGAGCGGCGGCTGGTACGCAAGCGGCATGTAGTCCGTGACGAACCGCCAGACCGTGCGGCCGAGCATCATTCCGAGCGGGACACCGAACACGAGACCGACCAGGGCGAGCACCGTGGCCTGGGTGGCCACGACCGCCCGACACTGGCCGTGCGTCATGCCGAGTGCGCGCAGCACCGCGACGTCGCGCCGCCGGCGGCGGACGGCGACCGCGAGCGCGTGCCCGACGGCGCCCACGGCGAGCAGAGCCAGGAACCCGGCCAGCACGAACGGGAGCACGCGCACTCCGCGGATCTGGCTTACCTCGGCCGGCGGCAGGGACGGCGAGAACGGCACCGCGAGCCCACCGGCGGCTGCCGCGGTCGCGCGGTCGAGCCGCGACATCACCTGCGCCGGGTCGGCTCCCGGACGCACCGCGATGTGCAGCAGGTGGCTCTCGAAGCCGCGGAAGAGTGTGGCGTAGCCCGCGACCGTCAGCCAGCCGCCGTCGAAATAGAAGTTGCGCGGTGTCGAGGGCACGAACCCGAGTCCGGTGACGGTGAGGCGGCGCGTTCCCCGCTCGCCGGTGAGGGCGACGGTCGACCCCACGGTGGCGTCGAGCTCGCCCGCGGTGTGAGGAGCGAGCACCACCTCGCCGGCACCCGACGCCAGCCGACCGGACGTGAGGACCACCTCGAGCGGCGAAACCACCGGGTCGTACGTGTACAACCTGACCGAACGCCGGCCCGCCTCCGCGACGCCGACCCGCGAGTCGTTGACGCCTGTGACGTCCCGGTCACGGGCGACGAGGCCCCGCACCTCCGCCGACGGCACCGCGTCCGTGCCGCCGCCGCCGAGCCAGGTCTCCAGCTGGTAGGTCTGGCCGAAGCGCGCGGGGTTGCCCGCGGCGTCGGCGACCCCTGCGGAGAGGGTGGCCACCGCGACGATCCCCGCGACGCCCGCGACGGCAGCGAGCAGCGCCGGACGCGTCGGCACCGACGCGTCACCGCGTCCCGGCTCGAGCGCGAACCTGCTGCCCACGGTGACCGACACCGGCAGACCCGCGCGCACCGTGGCGGCGGCGACGGTCGAGCGGCTCCGCGCCTGGCCGCGCGGGCGCGCGCTCGCGAGCAGGGCCGACGCCGCCGCACCCGCGAACGCAAGCACCGCGGCGGCGACCCAGCCGCCACCGAGGACGAGCAGGTCGACGTCGACACCCGGATCGGGCTCGAGCAGCCCGGCCGCCCCGAGCGGCATCCAGTGCGACGCCGCGACCGCGACCGCGACACCCGCCGTCGCCCCGGCGGCCACGGCCAGCACGGGCGCGAGCGAGGCGGCCAGCACGACCAGCCGGCGGTCGGCGCCGACCGCGCGCAGCACGAACAGCTCCGCGACGGCGGGGGCGGTGTGCCGGACGACGGACTGCCCGATGAGGACGAGCGCCGCGGCCAGCGCGATCAGGCCGAACACGAGCATGGCGGCCGCGTCGAACCCGAACCTCTTCTGATCGGCCGGACCCCACTCCGCGGCGTTCCACACCTCGATGTCGGTGCGATCGCTGAGCGCGGTCAGGTCGGCACGAAACCGCGGGACGTCTGCGGCCCCGCCCTCGAGCCTTACCAGCGCGACGAGGTCGGCGCCCCGGCGCGTACCGGTCAGGTTGTCCTCGTACCGCGCGAACAGCTCAGGCGACGGCACGAGGGTGCCGGCGGCGTCGCGCGTGTCCGAGTACCACAACGACCGCACCACGCCCACGATCCGGGCCTCGACCCTCGGCCCTCCCGGCCGCCGGATGGGATCACCGGCGAGGAGCGCATCGGTCTGCTCCGGGGTGCGCAACCGGTAGGTGACGGTGTCCCCGACGCCCAGACCGGCGCGCTCGACGAAGCCCGACGTCACCACCGCCTCGTCGACCCGGCTCGGGTCGGCCAGCCGGCCGGCGACGACGACCGGCCGCTCGACGGTGCGCATGACGTCGGCGTCCGCGGGCACGAAGCGGACCGCGCCGCTGCCCGGCGGTACGCCGCCGAGCGGGACGTCGGCCTCGAGGAATGTCGAGATCGCCTCGACCTCGGGCAGGGCGCGCACGGCATCCCAGTCGAAGCGCGGATCGTTCGGCAGCACCACGGTGTCGCAGGGCAGGGTCTCGGCCAGCAACCGGTCGAGCGCCGTCGCGCCGCGCCTGGCCCCGGCGAACGACGCGAGGACGGTCGCGGTCGCGACGGCGACGAGCACCGCGAGGACGACCAGCTCGCGCCGGTGCCGGCGCGCCTCCAGCCGCAGCCACGCGAGCGCGAACGTCACGAGCCGTCCTCCGACGTGAGCATCGCAGCGGCGGGGTGCACGGTCACGGCGACTCCACGCGTCCGTCCCGCATCTTCACGGCGCGCTCGGCGCCGGCGGCGACGTCGGGAGAGTGGGTCACCATGATGATCGTCTGGCCGTCGTCGTGCAGCCGGCGGAACAGCTCGAGCACCTCGAGCCCGCCCTCGCTGTCGAGCGCGCCCGTCGGCTCGTCGGCGAGCAGCAGGGTCGGCTCGTTGACGAGCGCGCGGGCGATCGCGAGCCGCTGCCGCTGGCCACCGGAGAGCACCGCGGGCACCTGGTCGACGCGGTCGCCGAGGCCGAGCAGGTCGAGCAGGTCGCGCGCACGCGATCCCGCCTCTCTGCGGCTCATCCCGCCGAGCACGCCGGGCAGCACGAGGTTGTCGAGCGCGGAGACGCCGTCGAGCAGGTTGAAGAACTGGAAGACGAAGCCGATGTGGTGGCGGCGGAACCGTGCGAGCCAGTCCTCGTTGCGACCGTCGACGCGTTCACCGGCGACCTCGACGGTGCCCTCGTCCACGGTGTCGAGGCCGGCGATGACGTTCAGCAGCGTCGACTTCCCGCAGCCGGACGGACCCATCACCGCGACGAACTCGCCGGGGACGACGTCGATGTCGACGCCGCGCAGCGCGCGCACCGGCGCGAGCTCGGCGGCGAACGTCCTACGCACCCCACGGACGCGTACGGCCGCAGGCGGCTGCGCGTCGGTCGGTTCAGGCGAAGGAGCGGTGTCCAGGCTGCTGGCCATCATGCGACCTCGAGTCGGTAGGCGTTGACCGGTGTGGCACGGCCCTTGACGGACCGGGAACCCAGGGGTGACCAGGACCACTCGTCCCCGACGGCGCGGACGGTGGACTCCACCGCCACCGTGCTGCCGGCCGGTCGTGCCAGGTCCTGCATGCGCTGAGCGAGGTTGACCGTGTCGCCGACGAGCGTGTACTCCACCCGCTCGTCGCTGCCGAGCAGCGCGGCGGCGACCTCTCCGGTACTGAGCCCGATACCGAGCCCGAACGCGTCGAGGTCGCGCGCGGCCCACTCCTCGTCGAGCGCACGCTGACCGGTGTGCATGTCGCACGCGGCCCTGACGGCACGCGCCGCGTGCTCGGGCTCGGGATCGGGGGCCCCGAACACGGCCATGACCGCGTCGCCGACGTACTGCATGACCGTGCCGCCCGCCGAGAGGATGGCGGCGTTCATCGCCCGGCGGTGCGCGTTCAGCTGGCCGGCGAGGATGCCCGGGTCGGTGCGCTCCGCGATCGCGGAGTAGCCCCGGACGTCCGACATCAGCACGGTGACGACGAGACGCTCGGTGCGTCCGGCGGCGCCGCGGTCGCTGCGCAGCCGCTCGGCGAGACCACCGGGCAGCAGCCGCGACAGGGTCTCGCCCTGCTCCTCGCGGCGCAGGATCGCGGTGTGCAGCATGCGGAGCCGGCGCAGCGCGCCCTGCCGGCCGGCGCTCGCGCCCTCCGCGAGGTCGAGGAAGAGCTGCTCGACCTCCGCGTTCACCGCCTCCGGTGTCTCCCTGCGCGTCGCGGCGATCGCCTTGACCGGCCGGCCCTCCGCGATCTGCCTGAGCAGGTCCTCCTCCTGCGGCGACAGCTCGCCCTCGGCGCGGGCGGGCGACACGAGCGACTGCACGATCTGCGGGTCGAGCAGTGACCCGCCGGCCGCCACCTCGCGGATGGCGCGGCCGAGCAGACCGGCCTCGGCCACCCGGTCCTTGAGCAGGTACGCGTACCCCGCCGCGCCGTCCTGCAGCAGCTTGATCGCGTAGTCGGGGTCGTCGAACTGGCTGAGCACCACCACGCCGGTGCCGGGCAGCCGCTTGCGCACCTCCCGCGCCGCCTCGATGCCCTCGTCCTGGAAGGTGGGCGGCATCCGGATGTCGGTGACGAGCACCTGCGGACGCAGCTTCTCGGCCTGCTCGACGAGCTCGTCGTAGTCGGACGCGACGCCGAGGACGGACAGCCCGGGATCATGGGCGAGCAGGGAGCGCACGCCTTCGCGGACGATCAGGTTGTCGTCCGCCAGCACCAGCGATATCGCTTCCACGTGTTGATTAGAACTCCGGGCCGAACCCGCGACCAGGGTGCTGGGACGAGCGCGCACGGATGCTGGCATCCCGTGAGTTCACCGGCTGGCGCCCTCGTTCGCGCGACCGCGCGGTTCCTACTGTCGTGTCAGTTCTCCGCATCAGCGGCCGACCATCACCGAGGGAGGCGTACCATGCGCGTCGAGTCGCGGGTCACCTCACTGTCCTGGATCCCCTCCGAGGCCGTGACCGGCCTCATGAAGAACGCGTTCACCACCATCAGCCACTACGACGACCCGCCGCCGGCGGAGCTCGGCGACCTCGGGGAGATGCGCGACACCGACCGCTTCCGGTTCGCCAACCGGCTGGCCGTCTGGGCGGAGTTCGACGGTCGGCTGGTGGTCGACCACGGCGCCTCCGGCGGCGTCCTCATGGGCAGCAGCCGCCTGGGCGTCGGTCCGGTCGGCACGTCGTTCGCGGCGATCGCGCTGCCCGACCTGCGCGGCGAGCCGGCGGTCGGCGACGGCTGGGTGCGGTACACACAGACCGTCGGCGGGCGCGCGGCGATGCCGTGTCCGCGGCGGATCTCCAGTCCCCCGTTCGTCCGGCTGCAGTCGCCGCTGGTCTGGACGACGCTGTCGATCACGCTGCACGCCGACGGGACGTCCGAGTCGAACCTCGACGGCGCGAGCCCGTTCCCCCGGCACTGGGTCTACGGCGACGACGACACGCTGATCCTCAAGGCCGGCACGACCGACTACCAGGGCTGGGTCGGGCAGGAGGGCAGGCACCGCACGCCGTGGGGCGACGAGGACTCCCCCGTCGTGGTGACCGCGGCCGAGACCGCGCTGGAGCGGCAGCTCTCGACGACGATCATGCGCGGCGGCCACCGGCCGGTCCTCCGCACCGTGCCGCCCGGTGAGATCGTCGTGAAGCAGGGCAGCGAGGAACGCGACCTGCTGCTGCTCCTCGACGGCGTGCTCACCGTCGACGTCGACGGCACGCCGCTGCCCGAGCTGGGTCCCGGCGCGGTGATCGGCGAACGTGCCGTGCTCGAGGGCGGCCGCCGCACGGCGACGCTCACCGCGAGCACCCAGGTGCGCCTCGCCCAGGTGCCCGCCGAGCACGTCGACAGGGAGCTGTTGGCCCGGCTGGCGGAGGTCCACAAGCGCGAGCAGGCCTGAGGGGGGCGCCCGGGGGTCGGGTGGTCCGTGTTGATCACGTCAACCACTGGGGGACCCTGGCGGGCCATCCCCTACGGGTGAAAAGTAGGGGGTGGCCCGCGGTGTCCCTGGCGACGGCGTGATCACAACGGTGCGGTAGAGCCCGCACGTCAACCTGCCGCTGGGGTCA
>WHST01000075.1 GCA_009379955.1 Streptosporangiales bacterium
CACGTGCACGTGATCAACGTGGACTTCACCTCGTGCCGGGACGAGGTGAAGTCCATGTCGGTGAGGTGAAGCTCCGCCGATGACCCTCGCAGCGCACCTGTGAACGGCACCCTCACCATGCCCCGGCACGGTGAGGGTGCCATTCACGGGTTGCGGCCGCGAGGCGACCGACACCACGCAGCCACCGGCGAGCGTGGCAGCCACGGGAGCTGCCTCACCCCGTAGATGCGCGCTGTTCAGGTCGATCGTCGGGTGTCAAGACTCCGCCAGACCCGAGCACCGCCATAAACGCCAAGCGGATTCTTGACACCCGACGATCGACTTAAACAATCAAAAAGAGGGGTGAGGCAGTGGACCAACAGACAGCGACCCCACACCAGCGACCCGACGAAAGTCAGACCCTGACCAGGTGGTGGGCCAGCTCCTCATGGTGGTCGACGCGGGTGCCGTCGCCGTCCTCCGGGTGCGGGTCGACGTGCACGGTGGCGCGGGCGAGGCGGGGCAGGGCGTGCCGGAGCCGGTGTTCCGCGTCGACCGCGACCGCGTGCGCGTCGACGAGGCTCGCGCGGGGATCCGCGGTCAGCGTGGTCTCGAGGTGCAGGGCGTGGCCGACCCATCGCATCCGTACGTCGGTCACGTCGCGCACGCCTCCGGTCTCCGCGAGCGTGGCCTCGGCCTGGGTGACGAGCGCGGGGTCGACCGCGTCGAGCAGCCGGGAGAAGACCTCCTTGGCGGCGTCCTTCAGGACGAACGCGATCATGACCGTGATGCCAAGGCCGATGATCGGGTCGGCGTAAGGGATGCGCAACCAGGTGCCGATCGCGGCGCCGACGACAACCAGACTCGTCAGCGCGTCGGTGCGCGCGTGCAGACCGTCCGCGACCAGCGCCGCCGAACCGATCTGGCGACCGACACGTATCCGGTACCGCGCGACGAGCTCGTTGCCGAGGAAGCCCACGACACCGGCGATCGCGACCAGCACCAGCTGGTGGACCTCCTGCGGGTCGACGAGTCGCCTCACCGCTTCGTAGCCCGCGGCGAAGGACGACAACGCGATCAGGATGACGATCACGATGCCGGCCAGGTCCTCGGTACGGCCGAGGCCGTACGTGAACCGGCGGGTCACCGCACGCCGCCCGAGCAGGAACGCGACCGCGAGCGGCACCGCCGTCAGCGCGTCCGCGACGTTGTGCAGCGTGTCACCGAGTAGAGCCACCGAGCCCGAGAGCCCGACCACCACGGCCTGGAGCACCGCCGTCACCATCAATGCGGCGAACGAGAAGAGCAGCGCACGGATGCCGCGACTGCTGGCCTCCAGCGCGGAGTCGATCCGATCCGTCGAGTCGTGCGAGTGCGGCACGACGATGCGCCGCACCGCGGACCACAGCCGCCACATACCCTTGCCGGCACCATGACCGTGCGCGTGTCCGTGGCCGTGGTCGGTCGGTTGCGTGTCCTCCACCGGATCGGGGGTCATGCCGACCAGCTTAATTACACACCTAGTCAGATGTGAAGGTCTCGATGGAAGTCACTCCTGCGCATCCCGAGGGACATCCGCTGCCGGACGACCCGTCCGCCGAGCAGGTCGATGCCGCGACCGCGGTCTTCGGCATGCTCTCCGACGCCACGCGACTGCGCATCCTCTGGTCGTTACGCGACGGCGACGAGCTCGACGTCACCACGCTCGCCGGACAGGCGGGCGTCGGTCCCACCGCCGCGAGCCAGCACCTGCTGAAGCTGCGCCTCGCCGGCCTCGTCGCCACCCGCAAGGACGGCCGTCGCGTCTACTACCGCGCTCGCGGAGGCCACCTGCGGAGGCTGCTCACCGAGGCGCTGTTCCACACCGACCACCGCCTCTCCGGCGAGCCCGACCACGACTGACCGCGGCGCCGCGTCGCAGAGCAGGACACTAGCTCCGCGGTCGCAACCGCAGGCCGGCCATGCCACCGTCGACGGGCAACGCGACACCGGTCGTCGCGGACGCCCCGGGGCCGGCGAGGTACGCAATGGCCGCGGCGACCTCCTCGGCGGTGACGAGCCGACCGGTCGGCTGGCGGCCCTCGAGCGCGCGACGCTCGGCGTACGGATCGGCCGCGGCGTCGAGCAGGCGTCCGACCCACGGCGTGTCGACGGTGCCAGGCGTCACGCAGTTGACGCGGATGCCCTCGTGCACGTGGTCGGCGGCCATGGCCAGCGTGAGCGAGAGCACGGCCCCCTTGGACGCCGAGTACAGCGCGCGGCTCGGCAGCCCTGCCGTCGCCGCGATCGAGCAGGTGTTGACGATCGCCGCGCGAGCCGAGCGGCGCAGGTGCGGGAGCGCCGCCCTGGTGACCCGGACGATGCCGAGGACGTTGACGTCGAAGACCCGGCGCCACTCGTCGTCGTCGTTGTCCTCGACCGTTCCACGCGCTCCGATGCCCGCGTTGTTGACCAGGACGTCGATGCCGCCCAACCGGTCCGCGACGGCCTCGACTCCCTCGCGTACCGCGGCGTCGTCGGTGACGTCGGCGCACACCCCGAACGACCACTCCGGCGCGTCGACGTCGAGGCTCGCCACCCGCGCACCCCGCTTCTCGAGCAGCTCCGTCGTGGCGCGACCGATGCCCGAAGCGCCTCCGGTGACCAGTACGCGGAGCCCGTCGACGTCACTCACGAGGCCCTCCAGACCGGCCCACCGGGGAAGGTGTGCGCGGCGATCGACTCGGCACGGATCTCCGTCGACATGCCGGGTTCGGACGGCGCGACGTAGTGGCCGTCCTTCAGGACAACGGGGTCGGTGAAGTGCTCGTGCAGGTGGTCGACGTACTCGACCACCCGGTCGTCAGCGTCGCCGCTCACCGCGACGAAGTCGAACATCGCCAGGTGCTGCACCGCCTCGCACAGCCCGACGCCGCCGCCGTGCGGGCAGACGGGCACGCCGTACTTCGCCGCGAGCAGCAGGATCGCGACGTTCTCGGTGACACCCCCGACGCGACAGGCGTCGAGCTGCAGGACGTCGATCGCCCGCGCCTGCAGTAGCTGCTTGAACACGACGCGGTTCGCGACGTGCTCGCCGGTGGCGACCCGCACCGGTCGAACACCCTCGCGGATCGCCGCATGGCCGAGGATGTCGTCGGGCGACGTCGGTTCCTCGATCCACCACGGATCGTACGGTCGCAACGCGTCCATCCACGCGATCGCGTCGTGGACGTCCCATCGCTGGTTGGCGTCGACGGCGAGCCGCACGTCGGGCCCGACGGCCTCGCGCGCGAGGCGCATCCGGCGGATGTCGTCGCCGAGGTTCGCTCCCACCTTGAGCTTGACCAGCGTGAAGCCCTGCGCAACGGCCTCGCGCGACAGGCGGACGAGCTTGTCGTCGGAGTAGCCGAGCCAGCCGGGTGTCGTCGTGTAGGCGGGAACGCCCCCGGCGAGCAACCGCGCCTCGCGCTCGTCCCGTCCCGGCACCGCCGCACTCAGCAGCTCGCGCGCCTCGTCACGGGTGAGCGCGTCGGTGAGGTAGCGCCAGTCGACGAGGTCGACCACCTGGTCGGCGTCGAGGTCGGCGAGCAGCTTCCAGACGGGCTTACCCGCCACCTTGCCCGCCAGGTCGAAGGCCGCGTTCACGATCGCGCCCGCGGCCATGTGCACCGCGCCCTTCTCCGGACCCAGCCACCGCAGCTGACTGTCGTGGACGAGCCGTCTCGCGAACGTCCCGAGGTCGTCCGGGTCGAGCTCGCGGCCGACCACCAGCGGCGCGTGGGCGTCGATCGCGGCGACGCAGACCTCGTTCCCCCGACCGATCGTGAAGCAGAAGCCGTGGCCGTCGACGCCCTCGTCGGTGCGCAGGACGACGTACGCGACCGAGTAGTCCGGATCGGGGTTCATCGCGTCGGAGCCGTCCAGTTCCCGCGACGTGGGGAACCGCACGTCGACGGTCTCCACGGCGGTGATCCTCATGCCATGCCCCACTCTCGGCTCCGGAGTACTCAGACCACGTCACGGCGATCGTAGGCCAATCCTGACCAGGTCGACCTGCGGTCCATGATTGGTACGATCTCGCGCGGCATCGCCGCGTCGAAGGAGCCGCAGGCGAGCGAGGAAGCGGGCGCGTCCACCGATGAGCCGTGCCGTACGGGTCGACGAGCCGGGCCGGCTCCTCGTGATCGACGTCCCGGTGCGTCGCCGGGGCCGGGCGAGGCGTTGGTACGTGTCGCCTGGGCCGGCGTCTGCGGCTCCGACCGCGACCTGTTGGAGGGCACGCGCCCCGCGCCGTTCGTGCGCTACCCGATCGTGCCGGGACACGAGTGGTCCGGCACCGTGGCCGGCGTCGGCGACGGCGTCGACCGCGCGCTCACCGGGCCACCGATCCCCACCTGCTCGACGAGATCCCCGGCGACCGTCCCGTCCTGCTCGTCGCCGAGGGGCTGACGCCGTACCTCGGCGCCACCGACGGCGTCGCGATGCTGCGGCGCGTCGTCGAGCACTTTCCCGGCGGCGAGATGCTCTTCGACGGCTACAACCGCCTGGGCGTGGCGTGGCTGCGCGCCTCGCTGAAGGTCGGGCCGATCAAGGCACGGGGAGCGCACGTGGAGTGGGCCATCGACGACCCTCACGACCTCGAGAGGACAGTGCCCGGCCTGGTGTTCGACACCGAGTGGCCCTTCCCGAGCGAGACCGAGCTCCGCCGCCACTACGGGTCACTCGCGCGCCACGCCACCCATGCGTTCGCCAGGACCCCGCTCCGCCGCATGGGTCGGGGACTGCGCTACCACTTCGGCGCCGTCGACTAGACAACGGTGCAAGTCGGGCGCAATCGCCCCCCAGTCGGCATGCCCCAACCTCTCGACCCAGGAACCGATCCTGGGAGGTGCCGCATGCGCGACAGAGACCTGTAACCCCTTGGTCATTCCATGAGAAAGGTGACCGTATGCGCGACAGAGACATGTAACCACCGGTGCGGGGCACCGTCGACCTCACCCGGTCGGGGTGCCCCGCACGCCGGCTCACGTCGCGTCGAGGATCGGGATGAGCTGCTCCTCCTCGTAGGTCAGGTGACGCTCGAGCTCGTCGATCAGTCGCTCGACCTCGGGCAGCACCCGCTGCGTATCGACCCCCTCCGTGGAGACGAGCCCCTCCAGGTCGTCGAGGAGCGCCGCGATCTCCTCGTGCTCCCGCCGCAACCGGTCGATGGTCGGAGCGAGCTCGGGACGCTGCTCGGCGAGGGCGGGGAACATCCCGGCGTCCTCTCCCCTGTGGTGGAAGTGCAGGCCCTGGCAGACGGTCAGGCAGTTCATCCGGAGCTGGGTGCCCAGCCCGGCACCCGACGCGGCGAACTCCTTGCGGACCAGGGCGAGCTCCCGCCGGAACGCGTCGTGGATCATCGTGAGGCCCGCGCCGAACGACGACGCGTTCATCGCCGGCGGCCCGCTCGCGACCTCCACGAGGGCGACCACGGGGAGGACGCGCGCGGTCCTGGCCTGGTAGTCGCCCCAGCCGGGGTCGGCCTCGACCGCGCGGGCGAAGACGGTGTCGCGCTCCGCGCCCTCGAGAACGACGGCGCGTGCCTGGTAGCTGAAGACCCCGTTCTCGACCGTGACGCGAGGATCGGCCACGATGTTGTGGAACCAGGCCGGATGGTTCGGCGCACCGTTGGCCGACGCGATCACGAGGACGCGTTCGGCGCCGTCGGGCAGGTAGCCGAGCGGCACCGTGTGCGACGCACCGGTCCGCGCTCCCGTGGTCGTCAGCAGGAGCAGCCGGGCTCCCTCGAACCACCCACCGACCCGGCCCTCGTTGGCACGGAACTCCTCGATGACCTGTGCGTTGAAATCGATCGGCATTCTCTGTTCTTTTCTCCTTCGGAAGGGATAGGCCGCGACGGTTCGCGGGCAGCACGAAATCGCCACGGCTCGACGTACGAACGTGGCACAGCAATGAGATTCAGAAGCGCGAAAAAGGAAGAAGAAGAGTAAGAAGAGGCGGGCCTCTCGCCCGCCCGGCCGTCACCTCGCGGCCGGGTGACTCTCTCGTTCTTGGCCCATGGCCGACCCGGCAGTCACGGGCTCAAACCTAGCGGCACGACAGTGATGCGGCAACATCGGAATTCCTCCGGTCACAGCACGACCACGATGGTGGATAATCCCGGTAGCCATGAGCACACCCACAGGACCCGACGACCGCCTCAGGGCATTCGGCAACGAACTGGTCGAGGTCCACCTCTGGCTCCGCGAGGAGCTGGCCCGCCTCCGCGACGACGTCGACGCGTACGTCGAGGATGGTGCCGGGCGGCCGCGCATGCTGCGGGCGCACTGCCTGACGTTCTGCGAAGCGATACGCCGGCACCACACCGGCGAGGACGCCGACGCGTTCACCGCGCTCCTGAGCCGGTTCCCCGAGCTGGGCGACGTCATCGAGCAGCTGCGGCACGACCACGAGGCGGTCACCGGCATGCTGGGCAACCTGGAGAGTCTCCTCGCCCGACTGGACACCGGGCCGGCTCAAGACGAACGCGTCCGCGACGAGCTCGACGGCATCTCCGCCTTGCTGGAGTCGCACTTCCGCTACGAGGAGAAGCGGGTCGTCGCGGCGCTCAACGCGCTCGACGCGCCGCGCTGGAGGGAGTCGATGCCCGACTTCCTCCGACGCGACGCGCCGGCCGCCGACTCGCTTCCGTGAGCCTCAGCGCACGGTCTTGCGGTTGTACATCGACCGTGACCAGAGGTACGAGGCCAGGGCGATCGCGACGCACCAGGCCACCGCGACGACGGCGCTGTTGCCGATCGGGGTGCCGAGCAGCAGCCCACGAATGGTCTCGATGACGGGTGTGAACGGCTGGTACTCGGCGAACCAGCGCAGGGCGGCCGGCATGGACTCGGTGGGCACGAACCCGCTGCCGAGGAACGGCAGGGCCACCAGCGGCATCGGGAGATTGCTCGCGGTCTCGGGGCTGCCGGCGATCAGGCCGCACCCGACCGCCAGCCAGGTGAGCGCGAAGGACAGCAGCACGAGGATGCCGAGCACCGCGACCCATTCGAGCACGCTCGCGTCGGACCGGAACCCGAGGGCGACCGCGAGCCCGGTGACCACCACGAGAGCGACGACCGTCTGCAGCACGCTCCCGAGCACGTGCCCGGTCAGCACCGCGGCTCTGGAGATCGCCATGGTCCTGAACCTGGCGATGATGCCCTCGGTCATGTCCATGTTCACCGTGATCGCCGGCCCCGTAGCCGCGCCGGTGACCGCGATCAGCATGATGCCGGGGACGACGTATCTGAGGTACTCGGCCCGGCCTCCGGACACGCCGCCGAGTCCCGCACCGAGCGTGCCGCCGAAGACGTAGACGAACAGCAGCAGGAAGACGATCGGCCCGCCGACCATGAACACGGTCAGACCGGGGTAGCGGATCATGCGCTTGATGTTGCGGCGCAGCATCGTCGCCGAGTCGGTGACGGTGTGGGCGAGGGTGCTCATGAGACGGGTTCCTTGTCGGTTCGGTCGGTGAGGGTGAGGAAGACGTCGTCGAGGTCGGGCGTGTGCACCGACAGCCCCTCGACGGCGATCGCGTTGACGTCGAGCGTGTCGAGCGCCTTCCGCAGCGAGGCGATGTCGCCGCCGCCGGGGACCTGCAGCGTGAGCGCGTCGTCGTCGCGTATCGACTCGTCGAACGCGCGGGCGGCCGTGTCGAGGGCGCTCGGGTCGGCGAACCGCAGCAGGATGTGACCGCCGGGGATCATCGCCTTCAGCTCCGCCGCCGTACCCTGCGCGACGATCTTCCCCTTGTCGAGGACCGCGATGCGATCCGCGAGCTGGTCGGCCTCCTCGAGGTACTGCGTGGTGAGGAAGATCGTGACACCACTCGCGACGAGCTCGCGGATCATCTGCCACATGGTCCGCCGGCTGCGCGGGTCGAGACCCGCGGTCGGCTCGTCGAGGAAGATGATGCGCGGGTCGCCGACGAGCGTCATCGCGAGGTCGAGCCGGCGCCGCATGCCGCCGGAGTACGTCGCGAGCCTCTTCCCGCCCGCCTCGACGAGGTCGAACCGCTCGAGCAGCTCGGCCGCACGCCGCCTGGTCTCGCGCCGACCCAGGTGACGCAGGTTGCCCATCAGGATCAGGTTCTCCTCGCCGGTGAGCAGGTTGTCGACCGCGGAGAACTGGCCGGTGAGGCCGATCACCGCGCGCACGTCGTCCTGGTCCTTGGCCACGTCGTGCCCGCCGACCCGCGCCTCGCCGCCGTCGGCGGGCAGGAGCGTGGACAGGATGTGCACCGTCGTGGTCTTGCCGGCGCCGTTGGGGCCGAGGAGCGAGAAGATCGTCCCCTCGGCGACGTTCAGGTCGATGCCGTCGAGCACGACCTTGGAGCCGTACGACTTGCGCAGGCCCGTCACCTCGATCGCCGGTGCGTAACGGTGGGTCGTCATGGTTTTCCTCTCTTCGGGGTGAACGTTCATGCGCGGTGGACGACGACGTCGCCCCACTGGGTGCGGGCGCGGATCTCGACGGTCTCGTCGGACTCCGTCGGCGCCTCGGACGCGCCGAGGTCGCTGCGGACGACGCCGGACTTCGAGCTCACGTCGAGCCAGGCGGCGGTGCCCTCGCGGACACCGATCTCGAGGTCACCCTGCGCGGTGTCGAGGACGACGGAGCCGGACACCACCTCGCCGATCCTGACCCGGCCGCTGGCCGTCTTCGCGACCACCGAGGCCAGGGCGCGGTCGACCGAGATGTCGCCGTACGCGGTGTTGAGCCGCAGGTCGCCGGTGACCTCGCCGACCGTGAGGTGCCCTGCGGAGGTACGGATCACCGCGGTGCCGTCGACGTGCCCGATCCGCACCTCGCCGGCGGCGGTCCTGACGTCGGCCCGTCCGTCGACCTGCGCCACGACGATGTTGCCGCTCGCGGTCTTGCCCTGCAGCCGGCCGGTGCGCTCCATCCGGATGTCGCCGATCGCACCGTTGACGTCGACGGCACCGAGCCGTCCCTCGCAGGTGAAGTCGGCCCCGGCGTCGGCGTCGAGTGCCGATCCCGCCGGCAGCTCGATGCGGACCACGATCGACGGACCAGAGGTGAAGAGCGAGCGCACCCAGCTCTTCGGTCCCCTGACCTGCAGCCGGCCGGCCGCGTAGTCGACCCGCGTCTGCTCGGCGGCCTGCACGTCGGCGGCGCTGTCGGGGTTCCTCGGCCCGACCTCGACGACGGTGTCCTTCCGGTCACCCGCGATCACGTGGACCGATCCCGCGGCCATGTCGATGGAGGCGATGATCGGTTCCGGAGTGTCGAACTCAGGCATGGCGGTGCCCTCTCAATGGCGTGTGGGATTCCCTGGCCTGCCGGCCGGGGCGAGACGGTGTCGGTTCGCGGGCCGGTGCCTAGCGCACCCACCCGGTGAAGCGCCCGCCGAGCTGCGAGCCGGTGCCGGGGTCGGCCCGGCGGCCCTGCTCGTAGTCGAGCGCGCCGGCGACGGCGCGGACGAGCCAGGCGTTGACCGAGAGCCCCTCCCGGCCGGCGGCGTCCTCGATCATCGGCTTGAGGTGTTCGGGGAGGCGCAGCGTGACCCGCGAGGTGCCGCCCTCGTCGGCCTCCGGCGCGGGCGGCCGGACGCCCATCGTGACCTCGACCGCACGGGCGAACGCGGTGCGCAGGGTGGGGGTGTCGGCGTCGTCGGCGGGCCGATCGGTCGGCGGCGGCGTCACGACGAAGTCGGCGTCGCGCCCGCGCAGCCGGACGTCGACCGAGCCCGGCGCGAGGTCACGGGTGATCTCCCCCGCCGCGGCGGTCAGGGCGTCGAGGAGCGCGAGACGGGTGGCCGACTCCAGCGGCGCGGTGAGGCGTTCCGCCAGGGCGCGGGCGTCGTCGCCGCCGGCCTCGGCCGCGGTCGCGAGATCGCGGCGGAGCTGGTCGACGTAGGGCGTGAGGTCCATGACGCCACTATGACACCACTATGACGTCATGGCAAGCCCTAGTGACGCCGTCTGACGTCACAGTGACGTCAGGCGGCCCTCGTCCCTGCTCAGCGGCGCAGGTTGGCCATGATCACCCGCGCCGCGCCGCGCACCTGTTCTCCCCAGTCGGGGATGCGCGCACTCGTGAACCGCACATCGGGCACGGAGATGCAGATGCCCGCGACGGCCGCCTCGCCCGGGTCGAGGACGGCCGCGGCGACGGCGCAGACGTTGTCGCGGTTCTCGCCGAGATTGACGGCGTATCCCCTCGTCCGGGTGAGCTGCAGCTCCCGCCACCAGGCATCCGGGTCGGTCACCGTCCTCGCGGTGCAACGCTCGAGGCCGCGCGCGACCAGGGGCGCGATCTCGTCGTCGGTCCGGTGTGCGAGCACCGCCCGCCCGGTGGAGCTCGCGGTCAGCGAGGTGGTCGCCCCGATCGAGATGAACGTGCGCACCGGCTGGTCGCTGTCGAGCCGGTCGATGACCACCATGCCCCGATCACCGTCCGGAACGGTGAAATGGACCGCCTCGCGCGTCGCCTCGTTCAGCCGTCGCATCGGCTCCAGGGCGGCCTCCCGCAGCCGCACCTCCGACGTCGTCCTGCGGCCGATGGTCATGGCACGCGCGCCGAGCGTCCACCGCGTGGTCTCCCCGCCGCCGCGGACCCATCCCGCCTCGGCCAGCGTGACGAGGGTGCGCTGCACCGTGGACTTCGGCTGCCCGAGCAGCCGGGACAGCGCGCCGACTCCCACCGGTTGGTGCTCGGCGACGGCCTCGAGCACGTGCAGGCTGCGAGTCAGGCTGGACATGGTGGCCATGCGGACAGTGTGCCATATCTCGGCACGCCAGTGGCGAGCCTCTCGACGTACCCCAAGGCATGGACGCGAAACTCGGAAAGGCGCGACATCCCTTTGGCTACCGGACATACAAGCAATCCGCGTGCACTGACAGTGCACGCCGAGTCTTGACAGGGCACGTCGACCGTCCTTACCGTGACGGCCACACGCGTCAAATTCGTGCCGTATTTCGGCACATCATCGACGGAGCTGGAGTGGTCGGCATGGGATGGCGGATCGGCGTGGACACCGGCGGCACGTTCACCGACGTCGTCGCGGTGAGTGAGGACACCGGAGAGCGGTGGGTGCACAAGACCTCATCGACACCAGACGACCCGTCCCTCGCCTTCGGCGCCGGCATCAAGGAGCTGATGGACAAGGTCGGCGCGCAGCCCGGTGACATCGAGTTCGTCGTGCACGGCACGACCGTCGCCACGAACGCGATCCTCGAGTCGAAGTACTCCCGCACCGGTCTGATCGTGACCGAGGGTTATCGGGAGATGCTCGAGGTCGCACGCCAGACGGTGCCGGGCGACTTCGGCGACATCACCTGGTGGATCAAGCCACCCAGGGTCGTCCCGCTCGAGCTCGTCCGCGAGGTGGCCGGCCGACTCGACTTCCGAGGCGAGGTGCTGGAACCTCTTGTCGAAGACCAGGTGCGTACCGCCACCGAGGAGTTCAAGGCGATGGGGATCGACGCCATCGCCGTGTCACTCATGCACTCCTACCGCGACCCGAGCCACGAGGAGCGCGTGCGCGAGATCATCAAGGAGATCCACCCCGACTGCTACGTCTCGATCTCCGCCGACGTGATCAGGGAGTACCGCGAGTACGAGCGCACGCTCAGCACCTGCCTCAACACCGGCCTGATGCCGCTGTGCTCCAGCTACATCGGCGACCTGCGCACCCGGCTCGACGCGGACGGCCTCGACACGCGGCTGTACATGATGAAGAGCAGCGGCGGCATCGTCCGCAGCGAGGAGCTCGTCCCGAGCCCGATCTCCGCGGTGCTGTCCGGCCCGGCGGCCGGCGTGGTGACGGCCGCCCACTACGCGACCGAGACCGACCACCCGAACGTCATCACCATCGACATCGGCGGTACGTCCACCGACATCTGCCTGATCGACCACGGCGATCCGCACATGCTCACCGAAGGCAAGATCGACATCTTCGACATCAAGACGCCCATGGTCGACATGCACACCGTCGGCGCGGGCGGCGGCTCGATCGCCTGGCTCGCCGCCGGCCGCAGCTTCCGGGTCGGGCCGCAGAGCGCGGGGGCGTCGCCCGGCCCGGTGTGCTACGGCGCCGGCGGCGAGGAACCGACCCTCACCGACGCCCACCTGGTGCTCGGCCGGATCTCCCCCTACCTGCTCGGCGGCAGCATCACACTCGACGCCGCGGCGGCCCGTAGGGCCCTCGAGGAGAAGCTCGCCGGGCCGCTCGGCATGAGCGTCGAGGAGGCCGCGACCGGCATCCTCGACCTGGCGACGACGAACATCGCCCAGGGCATCAACGTGGTCTCCGTCAAGCGCGGGCGTGACCCCCGCGACTACGCACTGATGGCGTTCGGCGGTGCCGGCGGGCTCAACGCCTGCATGGTGAGTGACGCGCTCCGCATCACCACGGTCATCTTCCCGCCGTCTCCCGGCGTGACGTCCGCCGAGGGCCTGCTGTCGACCGACGTCCGCTTCGATCACGTGATCACCCACGTGCAGCGCGAGGACCAGCTCGACGTCGGCAGGCTCTCCACCGAGTTCTCGACGGTGTACGAGCATGTGACCGCCGACCTGCAGCGCGAGGGGTTCAGCGGCGACCGGGTGCGCGTCGAGGCGTTCATCGACATGCGCTACGTCGGCCAGGCGTACGAGCTGCGCGTGCCGGTGGAGGTGAACGGCGGCAGTGAGCTGACCGAGCAGGCCGTCCGCGGCGCGATGAAGCGCTTCCACCAGACGCACGACGACCAGTACGGCTACCAGTACGACGGCAAGGTCCCGATCGAGCTCGTCAACATCGGCGCCACCGGGTTCGGCCTCTTCCCGCGGCCACGGCTCGCCGCACCCGCCGGCGGCGCCGGGTCGTGGGACGACGCACGCAAGGACGTGCGGCGCGCCTACGTCGGCGAGGAGGGTTACGTCAACTGTCCCGTGTACGAGCGCACCGACGCGCCGAGCGGTCCCACGGTGCACGGCCCGGCAATCATCGAACAGTACGACTCGACCCTCTTCGTCGACGAGGGATGGAGCGGCCACGTCGACGACGTCGGCCAGATCGTGTTGACCAGGACGACCCCCATTGCCCCAGCCCAGTGACACGGACCGATCGGAGGAGCCGCACATGACGAGCACGACCACCGGCCGCACCGGGCTGATCGACGAGTCGATGTACCTCGACGGCAGCTACGCCCCGCGCCGCAAGATCCAGTTCGCCCGCGACGACGAGCGCTGGGAACGCATCCGGAACCTCAAGGACGACCTCGAGGTCATCACCATGGACGTCGTCGAGTGGGCGCTCGAGGCGGCCATCGACGAGAGCGAGGCGGCGGTCGAGCGCACCGCGCGCTCGACGATCATCCGCGAGCAGCACGACTACCGCGCCTCGATCAACACCCTCGACTGCAACAGCGTCACGCGGGTCTCGTGGGCAGCGACCGCCGACCCGATCAGGGTCTACTGGGAGATCGACGAGATCCACGAGGGAGACATCTACCTCTACAACGACATCCACGAGTCGTACGGGACCATCGGGCACCTCCCGGACTACTGCGTCGTCACGCCGATCTTCTTCGACGGCACACTGATCGGCTTCGCGCAGATCTTCGGGCACTGCAACGACGTCGGCGGTCGCGTCGCAGGCAGTTGGCCGCTGCACTCGACCAGCGTCTACGAGGAGGGCACCATGTGCCCGCCGATCAAGTTCTACGACAAGGGTGAGCTCAACACCGAGGCGTGGAAGATCCTGCTCCGCAACTCGCGGTTCCCCGACGACCTCGAAGGCGACATCAACGCGTTCGTCGGTGCCGCGCGCATCATGGAGCGCCGCGTGCGCGAGCTGTGCGAACGGTACGGCGCCGACACGGTCGAGGCCGCGTTCTACGGCATCATCGACCGCTGCCGCGACATCGTGCAGGAGGAGATGCTGCCGCAGCTTCCCGACGGCGACTTCGTCGGCGAGGACTTCATCGAGAACGACGGCATCGACAGGGAGACGCCGGTCAAGATCCAGACCACCATCCGCAAGGACGCGGAGAAGATCATCGTCGACTTCGCCGGCACCGACCCGCAGACCAAGGGTCCGGTCAACTGGGTGATGGACGGCAGGCACTACTCGAAGTGGCTCGGCGGCTTCGTCAAGGCCCAGGTTCCCGGCATGATCGTGAACGAGGGCATGGTCGACATCTTCAAGTGCTACCTGCCGCCGCGCACGGTGCTGTCGGCGGAGTTCCCCGCCGCGGGCGTCGACCGGATGAACTGCATGCTCCGGATGATCAGCTCGTACACCTCGGCGATGGCCAAGGCGACGAGGGGCAACATGGTCGCCGACGCCCAGTGCATCCAGCTCTACGGCTTCTTCGGCCAGGACCTGCAGGACGACTTCTTCCTCTACCGCGAGATCTTCGGCGCCGGATCGGGCGCGCGCCCGTTCGCGGACGGCACCGACACCGTCGACCTCGTCCCCATGTCGAAGAACCTGCCCGCGGAGTTCATCGAGCAGCGCTTTCCCGTCCTCGTCAAGCGGGTCGGGCTGTTCCCCGACTCCGGCGGACCGGGTGCGTTCCGGGGCGGGCTCGGCTACCTGAAGGACGTCGTGCCGCTCGTCGACTGCGACTTCCTCACCATCGCCTACCGCACGGTCTTCGCCTGCTTCGGCGTCAACGGCGGCATGGCGGGGCTGCCCGGCCGCGCGATCATCAACCCCGGCACCCCGCAGGAGAAGACCGTGGTGTACTCGCACGAGCAGGTTCCGGTCAAGGAGGGCGATGTCGTCCGCATCCTGACGCCCGGCGGTGGCGGCTGGGGTGACCCGCTGGCGCGCGTCACCGAGGCCGTGCGGCTCGACGTGATGCGGGGCATCGTCTCCGCGGACAGCGCGCGCGACGACTACGGTGTCGTCCTCTCGAACCTCGACGATCCCGGCAGGGCGTTCGTGGTCGACGAGGAGGGCACGCGGGACCTGCGGGCCGAGCTGACGTCGAAGCGACCACCACTGCGGATGATCAACCGCGGTCCCCACGCGGAGAAGCTGATCGCGGAAGGACGCATCACCGTCTCCGACCCGGACATGCCTGCCGAGTTCGACGAGCAGGCGTACCTCGAGGCGTACGAGAAGGCGACACAATGACAGCGACCACTCCCCCGGTCCGCATCTGGGCATCCGGTGGTCCTTACGAGCGCGGCGAGCAGATCGGCAGGCAGACCGCCGACCAGGTGCGACGGTCGATCACGATCTACGACGAGACGTTCCAGCACCACACCGGACGCGGCTGGGCGGACATCCGCGGGTACGCCGCCGCCTACGTGCCGGCGATCACGGGCTACGACCCGGACATCGTGCCGGAGATGCAGGGCCTCGCGGACGGGGCGGGCGTGACGTTCGAGGACGTGCTCGCCCTCAACACCCGCACCGAGGTGATGTTCGGTCTCAAGCAGGCCGGCTGGTCGGAGTGCACGGCGTTCGGCGTCACCGGTGCGCGCGCCGGCGGCCGCGTGCTGGTCGGCCAGAACTGGGACTGGCGTCCCGCCACGGCAGCGACCTCCGTGCTGCTGGAGTGCGCGCCCTCGGCCGACCCGGCGTTCGTCACCTACGTCGAGGCGGGCCTGCTCGCGAAGATCGGGTACAACGCGGCGGGTGTCGGCGTCATGGCGAACCTCCTCATCACCGACCAGGACAGGGGGCGGCCCGGCGTGCCGTTCCACGTCGTGCTCCGCCGCCTGTTCAAGGCGAGGACACTGGCCGAGGCGGTCGAAGCGGTACGCCTGGCGAACCGGTCCGCGTCCGCGAACTACCTGCTCGCGGACGCCGGTGGCGAGATCGTGGACCTCGAGACCGGCCCGGGCGGTGTCGACACCATCCAGCGGATCGACCCCTCCGACGGCATCGTGTGCCATGCGAACAGCTTCTGCACGCCGCTGCCCGGCACCGTCGACCTGGGCCTCGAGGCGCTGCCCGACTCGCCGCACCGGAGGGGCAGGCTCGAGTCGCTGATCGCGGACGAGCCGGGCGAGGTCACCCCGGAACGCCTCTGCACGTTCCTGCGCGACCACGACGGCCATCCCGGCTCCATCTGTCGCCATCCCGACCCGTCGCAACACCCGGTCGAACGCCTGGCCACCAACGCGTCGCTGGTGGTCGACCTCGCCGCCCGGCGGATGTGGCTCGCACCCGGGCCGCCCTGCACCACCGTGCACGAGATGATCACACCGGACTTCGCCTCCCGGATGACCTCCGCCGGCGAGCGCCGGTGACGGGTTCCGCGAAGAGGCGGACGGCTCCCCTGGCGAAACGGCTCGCGTCCTGGGCCGCCGGTCTGCGCCCCACCGACGACGACCTGCGGTTGGCGCACCGGTCCCTGCACGACACCGTCGCCGTCACGCTCGCGGCCAGGGACCATCCCGTCCGCCTCCTCGCGGACGCGTTGCCGGACGCCGCACGCTGGGCCGCGGTCGGGCACGTGCTCGACTTCGACGATCTGCACATGGCGTCGACCACCCATCTCAGCGTCGCCTGCGTGCCGGCCACGCTCGCGTCCGCCGGCGGGTCGGCGGCCTACCTCGCGGGCGCGGGCGTGACGGCGCGGCTCGGGATGGCGCTCGGCTGGGAGCACTACAGCCGCGGCTGGCACGCGACGTGCACGGCGGGCGCCCCCGGCGCCGCGGTGTCGGCGGGTGTCTCGCTCGGCCTGACGCGGGAGCAGCTCGCGCACGCGATTGCGCTGGCCGTGCCCGGGGCGGGCGGCCTCCAGCGCGCGTTCGGCACCGACGGCAAGTCGCTCCAGGTCGGATTCGCCGTCGACGCCGGCGTGCGCGCGGCGCGACTGGCCCTGGCCGGAGCGACCGCCGACCCTGCGGTGCTCGACGACTGGCTGGCACTCGTCGGCGGCGATCCACACACCGATGTCGAGACGCAGCCCGCCGTGCCCGGCGGGCTCGCGGTGAAGCTGTTCCCCTGCTGCTACGCCCTGCAGCGCCCGATCAGTGCCGTGCGGCAGCTCGTGCCGTCGGTGGTGTCACGGTCCGACGTCGCGCGGTTGCGGGTGCACACGTCGAGCAGCAGCGTCCATCCGCTGGTCCACGACCGTCCCCGCACCGGTCTGGAGGGCAAGTTCAGCCTGCGATACGGGATCGCGGCGGCCGTCCTCGACCCGTACCCGGACTTCGCCAGCTTCACCGATGCCGCGGTCGACCGGTCCGAGGCTCGGCAGCTCATGTCCCGCGTCGCGGTGACCGTCGCCGACGCCGGCCCCGGGCTGCTCGACGGCGAGGTCAGGATCGAGATCGAGCGTACCGACGGCACGACCGTCGAGACCACGCTGCGCACGCCGCCCGGGGCGCCCGAGCTGCCACCGACGCCGGAGCAGCTCGACGCGAAGGCCGCGGCGTGCGGCGACGACGTTCCGGCACTCGTGGCCGACCTCGACTGGCAGGCCGCCGCGCGGCTGATGCGTGCCACCCTGCCCGCGCAGGACACCGCCGCCACCATGCCGAGCGGAGTCACGTGACGACCCTGCCGCTCGACGGGGTCACGGTCGTCAGCCTGGAGCAGGCCGTCGCTGCACCGTTCGCCACGAGACAGCTCGCCGACCTCGGCGCGCGGGTCGTCAAGATCGAGCGCCCGGACGGCGGCGACTTCGCCCGCCGCTACGACACGGCCGTGTACGGGGAGGCGAGCTACTTCGTCTGGCTGAACCGCTCGAAGGAGTCCGTCGTCCTCGACCTCAAGACGGCCGAGGGGCTCGAGGCACTCGACCGACTGCTCGGCGCGGCCGACGTCCTCGTGCAGAACCTGGCGCCTCGCGCCGCGCACCGTCTCGGTGTCGACGCCGCCGCGGTGGCGAAGCGTCACCCCTGGGTGGTGACGTGCACGATCTCCGGCTACGGCACGACAGGCCCGTGGGCCGACCGCAAGGCGTACGATCTGCTCGTCCAGGGCGAGACGGGACTGCTGTCCCTCACCGGCACGCCCGACGCACCGGCCAAGGTCGGCATCTCCGTCGCCGACATCGCCGCCGGCATGTACGCGTACAGCGGCGTTCTCGCCGCGTTGTACGAGCGGGCGAACACCGGCCGCGTACGCGCCGTCGAGGTCTCGCTGTTCGATGCGCTCGCCGAGTGGCTCGGCGCTCCCGCGTACTACACCGCGCACGCCGGTCGACAGCCCGCGCGCGTCGGCGCGGAGCACGCGACGATCGCCCCGTACGGCCCGTTCACCGCACGCGACGGGCGAGTGGTGCTGCTCGGCGTCCAGAACGAGCGCGAGTGGGACCGGTTCTGCTCGACTTTCCTCCGGCGGCCCGAGCTCGCCGGCGACACGAGGTTCGCGAGCAACTCGGCGCGGGTGGCCGACCGTGACACGCTCAACGCGCTCATCAGCGCGAGGTTCGCCGAGCTCGACGCGGACGCGGCGCTCGCGGCACTGCGGGCGTGCGACGTCGCGACCGCGGAGATGAACACCGTGACGGGTCTGCTCGACCATCCGGTGCTCACGGGACGCCACCGGTGGTGCGACGTCGCGACGCCGTCGGGCACCGTCCGTGCGATGCTGCCGCCGACGGACCTCGACGGCGCGCGGCCCCGGATGGACCCCGTTCCCGCACTCGGCGAGCACACCCGCGCGGTACTCACCGAGCTCGGGTACGCGGCGGACGAGATCGCGAAGCTCACGCCGGCCGGGTGACCGCCCCGTCTCGAGATGACCAACGGAGAGGACACCGACACCAGTGGGACAACGCCATCCCGCCCCGCCCGGGCGGTACTTCGAGGACTTCGTCGTCGGTGACGTCTACGAGCACGCGGCGAGTCGTACGGTCACCACGAACGACAACATGTGGTTCACGTTGCTCACCCAGAACACGGCACGCCCGCACCTCGACCACCACTACGCGGGCAAGACCTCGTTCGGGCGCCCGCTCGTCAACTCGGCGCTGACCGTGGCGCTGGTGACCGGGCAGAGCGTCGCCGACGTCTCGCAGAACGTGAAGGCCAACCTGGGCTGGGACGAGGTGCGTCTCCCCCACCCGCTGTACGAGGACGACACCGTCTACTCCGAGTCCGAGGTGATCTCCTGCCGGGAGTCGAGGTCGCACCCCGACGCCGGCATCGTCACGGTCCGGACGACCGGCACCAACCAGCACGGCGTGCCCGTCATCACGTTCGCCCGCACCGTCATGGTCTACCGGCGCGGCCACGGGCCCACCGACGCCCGGCCCGCCGTCGAGGACCGCTGATGACTGTGCCTCCCACCGACTCGCTGAGCGACGAGGAGCAGGCGGTCGTCGAGGCGGTACGCACGTTCGTCGACCGCGGCGTGCGGCCGGTCGCGCGCGACCTCGAGCACACCGACACGTACCCGCACGACCTGATCGAGCAGATGAAGGAGATGGGGATCTTCGGCCTCGCGATCCCCGAGCCGTACGGCGAGGTCGCCGTCTCCACCCCCTGCTACGCCTTGGTCACCGAGCAGCTCTCGCGCGGCTGGATGAGTCTCGCCGGCGCGATGGGCGGGCACACGGTCGTGGCGAAGCTGCTCGTGCGGTACGGCACCGACGAGCAGCGCCGCCGGTACCTGCCGCGGATGGCGACGGGCGAGGTGCGGGCCACAATGGCGCTGACCGAGCCGGGCGGCGGCTCGGACCTGCAGGCCATGCGCACCTCCGCGCGCCGCGACGGCGACGACTACGTCGTCAACGGCTCGAAGACCTGGATCACCAACGCGCGGCGCTCGTCCGTCGTCGCGCTCATGTGCAAGACCGACCCCGCGGCGTCCCCGGCGCACCGCGGCATCAGCATCCTGCTCGTCGAGCACGGCCCCGGCTTCACGGTGTCGCGCGACCTGCCGAAGCTCGGCTACAAGGGCGTGGAGAGCTGCGAGCTGTCGTTCGACGACTTCCGCGTCTCCGCCGACGCCCTCCTCGGCGGCGTCGAGGGCGAGGGCTTCGCGCAGATGATGACGGGCCTCGAGATCGGCCGCATCCAGGTCGCCGCCCGCGCCGTCGGCGTCGGCCAGGCCGCGTTCGACGACGCGTTCCGCTACAGCCAGGAGCGCGAGAGCTTCGGCAAGCCGATCTGGCGACACCAGGCCGTCGGCAACCACCTCGCCGACATGGCCACCAAGCTCACGGCCGCGCGACAGCTGCTGCTGTACGCGGCCCGGCGCCTCGACACCGGCGCGCGCTGCGACCTCGAGGCCGGCATGGCCAAGCTGTTCGCGTCCGAGACCGCCATGGAGATCGCCCTCACCGCCATCCGCGTGCACGGCGGCTACGGCTACTCCACCGAGTTCGACGTCGAGCGCTACTTCCGCGACGCGCCGCTGATGATCGTCGGCGAGGGCACCAACGAGATCCAGCGCAACGTGATCGCCCAGCAGCTCGTCGCCCGCGGCGGCCTCGACGCCTGACCCGCCGCCTGCCCTGGTCATAGCCAGGGCGTATCACGAGACACCCAGTCGATATTGGACAGGTCTGACCGCCCGTCCCTATCGTCACGACGTCCGGGTGTGCATCCCCGAGGAGGACGACGTGGCCGGCGGTCTTGCGACAGTCAACAGGAGGTCGCTGCGGCGTGTGCTCTTCTCGAGCTTCGCCGGCACGTCGATCGAGTGGTACGACTTCTTCCTCTTCGGCTCCGCCGCGGCCCTGGTGTTCCCGCACGTCTTCTTCCCCGAGAGCGATCCCGCGACCGGCACGCTGCTCTCGTTCGCGACGTACGCGGTCGCGTTCCTCGCCCGCCCCCTCGGCGGCGTGCTGTTCGGTCGGATGGGCGACGTCGTGGGGCGCAAGGCCGCGCTCGTCGTCACCCTGCTGCTCACCGGCGGCGGCACGTTCCTGATGGGCTGCCTGCCCGGCTACGACTCGATCGGCGTGGCCGCGCCACTGCTCCTCGTCCTGCTGCGACTGGTCCAGGGCCTCGGCCTCGGCGGTGAGTGGGGCGGCGCGGTCACGCTGTCCGCCGAGCACGTCGACGCGCAGGGGAAGCAGTCGCGCCGCGGCGCGCTCGCCTCCTGGGTACAACTGGGCGTGCCCGTCGGCAACCTGGCCGCCGTCGGCGCGATCACGGGCAGCAGCGTCCTGCTCCCCGAGGACGCATTCCTCTCCTGGGGCTGGCGACTGCCGTTCCTCGTCAGCGCGGCACTGGTGGTCGTGGGCCTGTGGGTCAGGCTGTCGGTCGCCGAGTCGCCGCTGTTCGACGCCACCCGCCGTCCTCGTGCACCCGTCACCGAGGCGCTGCGCACGCACTGGCGGCCGATCCTGCTCACGGTCGGGATGCGGATCTGCTCGGACGTCTCGTACTACGTCTTCGCCGTCTTCGCGCTCTCGTACCTCGCCGGGCCGCTCGGCCTGCCGCGGAACTGGGGGCTGTACGGCGTCATCATCGGCTCGGTGCTGCAGCTCGCCGTCATCCCCGGATCGGCCGCCCTGTCCGACCGGGTCGGCCGCCGCCCCGTCTACATCGCCGGCGCGGTGTGGGTCGGGGTCTGGGCGTTCGTCGCCTGGCCGCTCATCGACTCCGGCGGCCTGTTCGCGATCCTCCTCGCGCTCGCCATCGGCATCGCGGGGCAGGGCGTCATGTACGGGCCGATGGCCGCCTACATCGCCGAGCTGTACGACACCCGGCTGCGTGCGTCGGGCGCCTCCTTCGGCTACCAGATCGCTGCGATCGTCGGCGGCGCGCCGGCGCCTCTCCTGGCGCAACTGCTGATCGACAGGTTCCAGACCACGGCGGCCGTCACGGCGTACGTCGTCGCCACCGCCGTACTCGCCTGTGTCAGCGCCTGGCTCGCGGGCGAGACACGGCACCGGCAGCTCGCCACCGACGGCCGGCCGGCGCCGGCACCCGCTCTCGGAAAGACGCGATGAACAGCACCGCGGTCACGAAGATCCGTCGCCGGCTGCATGACCAGGGCCTGGCCGCGTACGTGGCGTACACGCCGTCGAACGTCTTCTACGTCACGGGCTTTCGCAGCTACTTCCTCTCCGAGTGGTGGCGGATGCATGGCACGGTGTTCGCGGTCGTCCCCGCCGACGAGACCGCACCGGTCACGCTCGTCGTCAGCGACTTCGAGAGCGGCGCGGCACGGGGCGCCGCTCCGGACGTCGGCCGGTCGACGTACCGGCTGTGGGTCGACCTGCACACCGCGGGCGACCTCGCGGCGCCGCCCGAGCCCGACGCCGTGCCCCGTCCCGCGCAGTACGACCCGCGCAAGCTCGACGAGGCCCTTGCCCATGCCCTCGCGGGCCTCGGCACCACGGCGGGTCGGCTCGCCACCGACCTCCGGTTCCTCTCGCTCGACGCGTACCGCCGCCTGCAGCGCGCGGCACCGCACGCGGACTGGGTCGACTTCACCGACGACGCCTACGAGGTCAGGCTCGTCAAGGAGCCGTGGGAGGTCGACCGGCTCGCCCTCGGCGTGGAGCTGTCCGAGGCCGGCATCACGTACGCCACGAATCGGGCGACCCAGGGCATGTCGGCGCGCGACGTGCGGCTGCTCTTCCAGACCGGTGTCACCCAGGCGGCGGCCGCGGACCCGAGGTACGCCGGCTACACCGACAACTGGGTGCTGCCGTCCGTCGGCTCGCAGACCTCGGCGAGCTACGGCGAGCGCGGCACCGGCCTGCAGCCCGGGGACCTCGTCAAGTTCGACTGCGGCGCGACCGTCGACGGCTACCGCTGCGACGGTGGACGCACGTTCTCGTTCCAGCGACTCCTTCCGGACGCCGAGCGCCTGTACACCGTGCTGCGCGAGGCGCAGTCCATCGCCAGGCGGTTGATCCGTCCCGGCACCGTGGTCGGCGACGTCTTCCGTGCCGCCATGGCGCACGTCCATGCGAACGGCTACCCGTCGTACAACCGCGGGCACGTCGGTCACTCGGTCGGCATCGACACCTTCCACGAGGAACCGCCGTACATCAGCCCGGACTGCACGACCGTCCTCGAACCGGGCATGGTGTTCGCCGTCGAGGTGCCCACGTACACGCCGGACGTCGGCGCCGTCATGATCGAGGACATGCTCGTCGTGACCGGCGACGGGGCGCGGCAGCTCCACGCCCTCCCCCACGACCTCGTCGTCATCTGAGACTGGGTACGTTCTGCGCGTGTCGCAGAGCACGCTGCGCGGCGTCGAGCTGCGCCTCCTCGAAGCAGCCGTCGCCGTCGCCGACGAGCTGCATTTCGGCCGTGCCGCCGAGCGGTTGGGCATCGCCCAGCCGCCACTGAGCCAACGGATCCAGCGTCTCGAACGGGTCCTCGGCATCCGCCTGTTCGACCGCGACCGGCAGGGCGTCGGCCTGACCACGCAGGGCACGGCGGTCGTCGACGCGGCACGGCGGGTGCTCGCCGAGGTCGACCGGCTGACGACCCTCGCCGACGGCCTGCGTACCGGCGTCCGCGGGACGCTGGCGGTCGGTGCGGTCGGCTCCGCGTTCTACCAGGCGCTGCCCGAGCTCCTCGGCCCGGTGCGGCAGGCGCTCCCCGAGCTCGAGCTCCGGGTGACCGAGGTGGAGAGCCCGGAACAGGTCGACGCGCTGCTGTCCGGTGAGCTCGACGTCGGGTTCCTCCGCCCGCCCGCGGACCGGCGACTGCGGGTGCGGACCGTGTGGCGCGAACCGCTCGTCGTCGCCGTCCCAGCCGACCACCCACTCGCGCGCCGGACGAGCGTCGACGTCACCGCCCTCGCCGACGAGTCGATCGTCTTCTTCCCGCGCCACCTGGGACCGGGCTTCTGGGACCAGGTGGGTGAGGCGTTCCGTGCGGAGGGACTCGAGCTCTCCCCCGTCGCGGAGGCCGACCACGCGACCACGATGCTCGGCCTGGTGTCACTGGCGATGGGGATCACCATCGTCCCCGCGTCCGCGCGCGTCCTGCACCTCACCGGCGTCCGGTATCTCGTGCTCCTCCCGACCCGCCATCTCGACCTGGCGGTCGCCGTCCCGCGCGACGCACACGGGCGCGGCGCCGCCGTCGACCGGTTCCTCGACGCGTTGCCCCGCGTCCCCTGACGCCCTTGGCTCAGGTCGACGTCGGTGCGGGCGTGGCAGTCGGCACCGGAGGTACCACCACCTCGTCGACGCCCGACAGCCGGCGCATGTCGACTGCTGCCGCGTCGGCGGCCTTCCGGTCCCTCATCTCGACCAGGAACGACTCGGGCAGGTCGTCGGGCCCAACGGACGCCAGCGGCCCCGGCGATCTCCCGAACGCCTTCTTGAACCGCTCGTACGCCTCCTCGCGCGTCACGAACGTCACCCTGGTCACCCCCGACGTCTCGCGCAGCGCGGAGCCTACCGCGTCCTTCTGCGTCTCGGTGGCGTCGTCGTCCAGGTAGACCGAGACGACCACCGAACGGGACTCGCGTGACGGCGTCGGCGTGGGCTTCGCCGGGATCCTCAGACATCCGGCCGAGGCAGCGATCGCGAGGACCGCCACCAGCACACTCACTCGCCGCACCCGAGGAGTATATGGATGCTCACGGCCGGCCATCGACGTCGTCGAGGCGTGCACTCCTGAAGCGGGACAGGCCGAGCCACGACGAGACGACGGCGAACCCGACGACCGCGGCCCACAGCATCGTCCGGTACCCCAGCAGGTCGGCCAGCAGGCCCCCGACCGGCGCGCCGACGACGATCATCGCGCGGTTGATCGACCGCATGGTGGCGTTCATGCGTCCCTGGAGCCGGTCGGGCGTGACGGCCTGCCGGTACCCCATCTCGTTGGCGTTCTCCGCGCCGATGCCCAGGCCGAAGAGGAGCTGCCCGGCACCGAAGACCACCCAGCCCCACACGCCGGCCGTGCTGAGCGCCACGAGCGCCCACGCGACTCCCGTCAACGCCCGGCATGTGACGACGACCCAGCCGACACCGAACCGCCTCCCCAGCCGTACCGCGACGAGACTGCCGAGCAGGCCGCCGCCTCCACCGACCGCGAGCGCCAGGCCGAGTCCGAAGGCGCTCAGCCCGAGCGTCCGCAACGCGAACGGCGCCAGGACCGCTCCCGCCACGGCCTGGCACAGGAACCACGCATGCGTCGTCAGCGCCAACTGAAGGAGCGGTTCGAGCACCTCGAGGACACCCTGCGGATCGCCCACCGGATGTTCGACGGCGACGAGCGGCCGTACGACGGCACGCACCACCGCCTGGAGCGTCCGCTCAACAACCCGTCCCCGGTCCGGCGGCCACCGATCATGATCGGTGGCGGCGGGGAGCGCAAGACGCTGCGCATGGTGGCGCAGTACGCCGACGCCTGCAACCTGTTCGAGACCCGCGACCCGGCCGGGCTCGAGCACAAGCTGTCGGTGCTGAAGCGGCACTGCGACGACGTCGGCCGGCCCTACGAGGAGATCACCAGGACGACGTTCGGGATGATCGGCCCGTACGACGTCGGCCCGGCCGTCGAACGCTTCGGCCGGCTCTCCGAGCAGGGTGTCGACCTCGCGCTCGTCGACCTGCCCGACCCGAGGGACGACGAGGCGTACGCCTTCCTCGCCGAGGTCGTCCGCCAGGTCGCGCCGCTCGGCCGGCCGCTGCCGGTGCCCGCGGCGTCGGCAGCGGTCGGCTAGCGTCATGCGTCACCGCTCAGTGCGGCTGCGCGACCCACTCCCTCGGGTCGCCGCTGCCGAGATCGGTGATCCCGGCGGAGTAGAGGGCGAGCGCGACCACCGATCGGCGGTAGGCGGCGAACGTCACGACATGGGCGATCATCCCGCCGTAGCTGAACACCACGGGCGGCTCGCAGGTCGCATCGACGAACGTCTCGTCCAGGCGCCCCTCCTCGGTCAACCGGCGCACCAGACTCACGAACTCGGGGCCGGCCGTCGCGAGGCGTGCCCGGAGCCCTCCGACCGACATGTCGCCGATCTCCCACGGGTGCGGTGAGGTCCGGCCCTCGACGGAGGCGACCCACCGCTCCAACTGCGCCACCAGGCGATCCAGCTGGGTGCGGATGCTCGGACCATCGTCGAGGTCCTCGATGGAGGTCTCGATCGGGCGGTCGAGCGCGGCGTCGTCCAGCCGGGCCGCGCGGTCGACCATCTCGCCGATCAGCCAGACGTGGTGCTCGACGATGCGTTGCAACAGATCCATGGCAGAAACCCTTCTGGCGGGAGGGACGCGGAGTCCCCCTGGAGGATGGAAATGCACGCCGCTGGGCGCTTCGATTCGCGGCTGGCTCGGACGCCGCCGCCACGCGGTCGGCGAGCTGCCGAATGCGCGAGCGAAGGCGCGAGTGAACGCCTCGTGGGACGAGTACCCGGCCTCGACGGCGATGTCGAGCACGCCGTGTCGGCTCGAGACCAGGCGGTACGCCGCACGCTCCAGCAGGATGCGCCGCCGGAACGCGGCCGGCGTCTCCCCTGCCGTCGCCGCGACGACCCGATCGAAGTGGAACCGCGACAGGTGAGCACGGGCGGCGAGCGTCTCGCCGCACACGTCGGGTTCGTCCAGCGCCTGGGTCACCAGCTCCAGGAACCGGCCGAACATGTCGTGTGTGCTCATGCCCATGATCGTGGCGCGGTGGAGCTACCCGGCGCTTGATCGGGTTTGCGGACTGTCGATGCCCTGCGGCAGGCGTGCGGGGTCCCAGCCCAGCAGGTCGACCGCGGACCTGAACGCGTACCTGTCGGTCATGCCGCCGACGTAGGTCACGGCCGCGCGCATGCAGGTGGCGGGGTCGGCGCCGGCGGCCGGGGGGTCGGGCAGCCCGGCCGGGTGCTCGGCGAAGTACTCGACGAGCGCGCGGAGAACTGCGACGACGGCCTCGCCCTGTGCCAGCGACTCGTCGCGGGTGTAGATGCGCTCGTAGTTGAACGTGCGGAGAGCGGCGAGCGCGGCGGCCAGGTCGCTGCGCATGCCGACCACGCCGCTGTCGTTGACGCAGTGGACCAAGGCGTGGATGAACGTCTCCAGCTGCTCGCCCCTCGTGCGACCGCAGACGGCAGCCACGTCGGCGGGCAGGTCGTCGAGCGAGACGACGCCGGTATGGACGGCGTCCTCGAGGTCGTGTGCGGTGTACGCGATGCGGTCGGCCCAGCTGACCACGAGGCCCTCGGGCGTCGCCGGGGACGGCCGCGACCACGAATGGTTCCTGATGCCGTCGAGCGTCTCGTCGCAGAGGTTGAGCGAGCAGAGGACGACGTCGGCGCCCCACACGGCGTGGTCGTAGCCCTCGGGGACGAACGCGTCGAAGGCGTCCTCACTCGCGTGGCCACCCGGCCCGTGCCCGCAGTCGTGCCCGAGCGCGATCGCCTCGGTCAGCGGGACGTTGAGGCCGGTGGCCCTGGCGATGCTCGTCGCGACCTGGGTGACCTCGAGCGCATGGGTGAGCCGGGTGCGCTGGTGGTCGGCGGGGAACACGAAGACCTGCGTCTTGCCGGCGAGCCGGCGGAACGCGGGGGCGTGCAGGATCCGGTCGCGGTCGCGCTCGAAGCAGGTGCGCTCGGGATCCGGCTTCTCCCGCCGGGCCCTGGTGCCCGCCCCGCGTGCCCTCGTCGCACCCGTGACGAGGAGCCGGTCCTCGAGCTCCTCGCGCGCCTCCCGCACGTGCGGCCGGCCGGGCACGACGGCGGGCTCGCCGGCGCCGTGCGCGGTGACGACGCCGCCGGGACCCAGGTGCCCGCCCATCGTCTCGGCCCACGCCCGGGACCGGTCGGTCACACCCATAGGTACCGCCGGGCAGCCAGGGGCATCACCGGGACACCGTCGCGGCACGCCGGTGCGCGACGAAGCGGACGGTCTGCCGCGCCCCCACCAGGACCGTGAGTATCACGCCCGCGGCGACCGCGCCGGAGACGAGCAGCAGCGTGACCGCCGCGCCGTAGACGGCGAGCTCGATCGCGAGACGCCCGGCCACCGGCAGCAGGATCCGGGCCTTCGGCGAGACGAACAGTCCCCACGCGACGATCGCCACCGCCGGGACCGCGAACACCGCGGCCAGCCGGAGCGGCCCGTCGACCAGCCGCCAGCTGCCGTACGCCAGCGCCGCGAAGGCGACGAGCTCCAGCAGGAACACCGCGGCGAGGTAGAGGGCCACCGGCGCCTTCGGCACCGGGACGAGGGCGACCGCCGGTGGCGTGTCGGGCGGAGTACCGGCGACCGGCGTCTCGGCATCCGGGCAGTCCGACGTCATGACCCGATCGTGCCTCATCCATTCGGATCAGGGACGTGACTCGGCGCATCTCGGATATGCGGAGTCACCGGCTGTCGCTGCTGACCTCGGTCCCCGCACGCCCGGCCTCCAGCCGCGCGACCGGCACGCGGAACGGCGAACACGAGACGTAGTCGAGCCCGACCTCGTGGAAGAAGTGCACGGAGTCGGGGTCGCCACCGTGCTCGCCGCACACGCCGAGGTGCAGGTCGGGCTTGGCCGCGCGCCCCTCCTCGACGGCGATACGGACCAGCCGACCGACACCGTCGCGGTCGAGCGTCTCGAAAGGCGAGACGCCGAAGATGCCGCGCTCGAGGTACTGGGTGAAGAACGCGCCCTCGACGTCGTCGCGGCTGAAACCCCACGCCGTCTGGGTGAGGTCGTTGGTGCCGAACGAGAAGAACTCGGCGGCCTCGGCGATCTGGCCCGCGGTGAGTGCGGCCCGCGGCAGCTCGATCATCGTGCCGATCGGGATGTCGAGGCTGACGCCGTGCTCGCGCTCGACGTCCGCGATGATCCCCGCGGCCTCGTCGCGGGTGATCTCCAGCTCCTGGACGGCGCCGACGAGCGGGATCATCACCTCGGGCCTGGGGTCCTTGCCGTCGCCGCGCAGCTCGGCCGCCGCCTCGGCGATCGCCTTGACCTGCATGCCGAACAGGCCCTCGACGACGAGGCCGAGGCGGACGCCGCGCAGGCCGAGCATGGGGTTCTGCTCGTGCAGGCGGCGGACGGCCGCGAGCAGCGTGCGCTGCCGCTCGACGTTCTCGCCCCGCTCCTCGCCGAGCGCGACCTCGATCGACAGGTCGGTGAGGTCGGGCAGGAACTCGTGCAGCGGCGGGTCGATGAGGCGTACGGTCACCGGCTGGCCGTCCATGGCCGCGAAGATGCCCTTGAAGTCGTCGCGCTGCAGCGGCTCGAGCGCGTCGAGCGCCCGCTGCCTGGCGTCGGAGTCGTCGGCGAGGATGAGGTCCTCGACCTTCTGCCTGCGATCACCGAGGAACATGTGCTCGGTGCGGCACAGGCCGATGCCCGCGGCGCCGAACCTGCGCGCTCTGGCGGCGTCGTCTGGAGTGTCGGCGTTGGCCCGCACGCCGAGCCGGCGCTGCTCGTCGGCGTGCGTCATGACCCGGTGAACGGCCTCGACGAGGTCGCCGGCCTCGTCGGAGTCGGGGGCGAGCTCGCCCTCGAAGTACTGGACCACCGGGGAGGCGACGACCGGCACCTCGCCGACGAAGACGTCGCCCGTCGTGCCGTCGATCGAGATGACGTCGCCCTCGTTGACGACGACACCGGCCTGCGTCGTGAACTTACGCGCGGCCAGGTCGACGGTGAGGTCGTCGGCCCCGCAGACGCACGGCTTGCCCATGCCGCGGGCGACGACGGCCGCGTGGCTCGTCTTGCCGCCGCGGGAGGTGAGGATGCCCTTCGACGCGATCATGCCGACGAGGTCGTCGGGGTTGGTCTCGCGGCGGACGAGGATGACGTCCTCTCCGGACTGGCCGATCTCGGCGGCGCGGCCGGACTCGAAGACCGCCTTGCCGACCGCGGCGCCCGGGGAGGCGTTGATGCCCTTGCTGATCTTCTCCGCCTCGGCGTTCTCGTCGAAGCGCGGGAACATCAGCTGGGCGAGCTGCGCACCGGTGACCCGGGTGATGGCCTCGTCGAGGTCGATGAGGCCCTCGTCGATGAGCTGCGTGGCGATGCGGAACGCGGCGGCGGCGGTGCGCTTGCCGACGCGGGTCTGCAGCATCCAGAGCTTGCCGCGCTCGACGGTGAACTCGATGTCACAGAGGTCGCGGTAGTGCCGCTCCAGCGTGGCCATGATGTCCATCAGCTGGTCGTACGACTTCTTGTCGATCTGCTCGAGGTCGGCGAGCGGCACGGTGTTGCGGATGCCGGCGACGACGTCCTCACCCTGGGCGTTCTGCAGGTAGTCGCCGTAGACGCCCTGCGCGCCGCTGGCCGGGTCGCGGGTGAACGCGACGCCCGTACCGGAGTCCATGCCGAGGTTGCCGAACACCATGGCGACGATGTTGACGGCGGTGCCGAGGTCGGCGGGGATGCGCTCCTGGCGGCGGTAGAGGATCGCGCGGTCGGCGTTCCAGGAGTGGAAGACGGCGCGTACGGCCATGTCCATCTGCTCGCGGGGGTCCTGCGGGAAGTCGGCGCCCGACTGGTCGCGGATCACGCTCTTGAACGTGTCGACGATGCCGGCGAGGTCGGCCGCGTCGAGGTCGAGGTCGTTCTTGGTGCCCTTGGCGTGCTTGGCCTTCTCGATGGCGTCCTCGAACAGGTCACCCTCGATGCCGAGCACGGTCTTGCCGAACATCTGCAGCAGCCGCCGGTAGGAGTCCCACGCGAACCGCTCGCTGCCCGCCTGCTTCGCCAGCCCCTGGACGGACTCGTCGTTGAGACCGATGTTGAGGACCGTCTCCATCATGCCGGGCATGGAGAACTTCGCCCCTGACCGCACCGACACCAGCAGCGGGTCGTCGACCTGGCCGAGCTTCTTGCCCATCGCCTGCTGCAGCGCCTCGAGGTGCGTGCTCACCTCGTCGCGCAGCTCGCCGGGCTCCTGCCCCTCGTCGAGGAACTGCCGACACGCGTCGGTGGTGATGACGAACCCGGGCGGAACCGGCAGCCCGAGGTTGGTCATCTCGGCGAGGTTCGCACCCTTGCCACCGAGCAGGTCCTTCATGTCCCTGTTGCCCTCGGCGAAGTCGTAGACGTACTTCGGCACCGCAGTCTCCCTCACACTGAGCCGGATACGGCGAGCCTAGCCCGGCCGCCTGTGATCTCCGCGATGCCCCTGGCGCTGCGAGCCGGCCGACTGGGTCAGGCGGCGGCGATGATGACACGCGGTGGTGGGCGTGTGCACCCGATCGCATGAGCCGACACGATCTCGCGGCCGAGCGGCACCCAGCTCTGCTGGATCCGGTGCGGCGAGGCGTGCAGGACGGTGAGGCCCTGTGCCGACAACTTCGTGTGCCGGCGTTGGGTGTGCTCCCAGCCCTCCATGTCACCGTGATGCCTCCGCGAGTCGATCTCGAGAACCAGACCTGCTTCGGCCCAGTAGACGTCCGGACGCGCGAGGAACCGGCCGTCGGGCGTCAGGAGGTCGACATTGAAGAGCGGCACCGGCAGCGGGAGGGCGAGGACCCGCTCGCGAGCGACCGCCTCCGCCACGGAACGGACCCCCGCACCGTATTCACCGAGCACGGCTCGCAGGCGTGCGCTCCCCCGAGACTGGCCCTCGTCCACCTCCCTGGCGAGGTCGCTCACTCCGACATGCGGCGAGCGCAGCGCCTCGGTGATCAACGCACGCACGCGGAAGACGTCGAGAGCTATACGGCAGGCATCGACCGTCGCCCTGACCGGATCCGCGACGACGAGACCGGCCACCCGTTCCGTCACAGGCATCCGCTCGGTGCGGAAGATCGAGACCTGCTTGCGTGACGCTCGGTGCCTCTCGTGCCCGACCAGCACCGGGATACGCGGATTGCGCGGTTCTCCAATGCCCTGGAGGTAGAGCGCCGGCTCCCCGGTCAGCACCGCTCCAGCACCGGCGTAGAGGAGTGCGCCCTGCCACCACTGCAACGGAGTCACCGTCCCGGTGAACGTGGCGTACACCCCCGGCAGCAGGACCTGCCATGGCCCACCCGGTCTGATCCGCCACCTCAGCTGCCCCTCTGTGGCGCCGACGGTCCGCATCTGGGCGCGGCTCACCATTCCATGCTGCGCGGCGACGAGTTCGTCGATCGATGAGTTCTCCATGCCGAAGACGTCGGCACGTCGACACCCGTTCTCCAGCCCGAGACGACCTTCTGTGGACAGCCAGCGCGCCGACCTCTCCCCGTGCGACGACCGCGTGGACGCTTCGTTGTAGCTACTTCGACCTGAAAAACCCTGTGGGGTCGTGACGGCGACCTCGGCAGACGGTTGGGCGGCTATCGGTGACCGGTCAGGTGGGCATGATTCATCCCGGTGGGGCTCTTCACGCTGCCAGCGCTCCGACCTTGACCA
>WHST01000076.1 GCA_009379955.1 Streptosporangiales bacterium
CCGCGTCCTGGCCCGCGCCTGGATCCGCGTCATCTGGCGCTGCTGGCTCGACGGCGTCTCCTACGACCCCGCCAAACACGGCGCCGCCACAGCCCTCACCGAACCGAACGCGGCCTGAGGTTGACACAGGGAGTGTCATGACGCACGCTCCCTGCCGGGTTCGGCGAGCGTGGTCACCGACCACGCGTCGGACCGACCGGCCGCGTGGTCGATGCACAGCTCGTACGCCGCGGGGGTGGCGTGCATGCCGGCGGCCGCCTGGACCTGCCAGAACTCGCGCTCACCCTCGCCCGGGGACGTGTCGCCGACGAGCAGGCCGCGCAGCGACGCGGACTGCCGCCAGGGCCCCGTCTCCCGCCAGTGCGCGAGCACGCCCTGCACCCGGAACACCCGGCCACGCCAGCAGAACGCCGTCGGGCTGCCCGCCCTGCTCTGGACGTCGACCGGGTCGGCGAATCCGCCGTGCATTGTCGTACCCCCTTGCGATGCTGGTGCTCTCCGGGACGCCGGACCGGGTAGGTGCTTCCCCACACCACACCCGGTACGGCCAGATCCCGCCCGAGATGGGGGTCGAGTTCCACCCCGGACGGGACCGTGCGCCCCTGCCGGCACGGGAATCGCAAGCCCCTTCCCCGTGCCGACTTGTCGAACGTATGTTCGAACGAGTTCCACGTTACCGCGCCACCCCCCTGAACGCAAGGGCCGACGCCCGGATGCCGGTGGACGCGACGCAGGCGGCCACCCGCGCCACCGGGCGACCGCCTGCGTGATCAGAGTCGGGTCGGGGAACGGCCGTCAGCAGCTGCCGAGCATGTCGGTCAGCGCCGCCTTCTCGGCGTCGGTGATCGTGAGCTCGTAGACGTACTTGACCTCGATCCAGTAGCGCGAGTAGATGCACCACTCACCGGTCTCCTGCGGCTTCCACTGCGACGGGTCCTGGTCGCTCTTCTCCTGGTTGCTGTTGTCGGAGACGGCGATGAGCTGCGGGTGGGTGAGGTCGTTGGCGAAGGCCTCGCGCTGCGACGTCGACCAGTTCGCGGCACCGGAGATCCAGGCGTTCTTCAGCGGCACCATGTGGTCGATGTCGATGTCCGAGGGCTCGCTGGTGGTCTCGCCGTCGTAGACGCTGTACCAGCTCCCCGACGTCGGGTAGCAGTCTGACCCGGTCGAGACGTCCGTCCCGTCGCGCTTCAGCACGACCTCGCGGGTGTTGCAGCTGTCACCCTGATCGGACCAGTGCGGGAAGAGGTCGCGGTCGTAGTCGTCGCCGGGCAGCGGCGCGGAGACGGTCAGCTCCCCCAGGTGGGCGAGCGAGGTCGGCGCGTCTGGAGGCGTCGGCGGGGCGGCCGACGCGCGGCCGGCCGAGGTCAGCACCACCAGGACCGCCACGGCGAACGCGGCGAGGATCCTGCGGAGCAGTTGCGGTGACGAGTGGGATGAACAGGCACGAGTGAGCATGATCGTTACCTCCGTGGGTGGCGGAGTGCAGGCACCTGGTCACCGAAGGTATCGAGGGACGCGAGACGACTCCAGGGTCCGCAGCCGAACGACGACGGAGCGTTGAGTGAACTCGCCGTGCCCTGGAGGCACCTCGAGCCGGCGAGGTGTCGCGAATCCGCTCGCAGCCGCCGAGGCACTCTCCTACGCTGGAGCGCGTGAGCTGGAGTGTGTACGCGACGTTCTGCGCGTTCGCGATCGTGGTCATCGTCGCACCGGGCCCCGACTTCGCGGTCGTGGTGAGGAATGCCGTCTCCGCCGGGCGGACGGGTGGGGCGTTCGCCGGACTCGGCGTGCTCAGCGCCTCGTTCGTGCAGGCGACGGCGGCGGCGTTCGGAGTCGGGGCGCTCATCGCCAGGTCGCAGCCGCTCTTCGAGGCACTGCGCTGGATCGGCGTGGCCTACCTGGGCTTCCTCGGGTTCCAGGCGTTGCGCGCAGCGCTTCGCCGCGATCGTGCGGCCGGCACGGGCCTCGGCCGCCAGGTGGCCGGGGCGAGGTCGTTCGCGTCGTGGCGCCAGGGCTTCCTGTCGAACATCACGAACCCGAAGGTGCTGGCGCTCTACCTGTCGGTGCTGCCGCAGTTCCTGCGCCCCGGCGACCCGAGCCCGCTCGCGGCCATGGCGTTGTCGTACACCTTCGTCCTGCTCAGCGTCGTCTGGCTCGCGCTCGTCGTCTGGTTCCTCGGCCGGGTGCGCCGCTGGCTCGCCCGTGCGCGCGTACGGCGTGCGATCGACGCCGTCACCGGGACGGTGCTCGTCGGGTTCGCCGTGCGGCTCGCCGCCGAGTCACGCTGAGTCAGCGACGGACGTAGACCCGCTCGTTGGGCTTGACCATGCCGGGGAAGTTCTCGGCCGTGTGCATCGGGATGCGGACACAGCCGTGTGAGGCCGGGTACTGCGGCACCGACGGCGCCCCGTGGACGGCGATGCCGCCGTTGAAGTAAACGGGGTTGTAGAGCAGCCCGAGCTTGGCGTGACGCCAGCCGTCGATCCTGCGGTACGCGCGGTAGTCGCCGGTCGGCGTCACGGCGACACCGCAGGACGTGCCGGTCTCGCCGGTGTCGTCGTCCTTCCACTCGTCGCAGTAGTGCTGACCGGTGCCGGTCGACACGTGCGAGATGAGCTCGACCTCGTCGTCCTCGTAGACGACGAGGATCTGCCTCTTCAGGCTGACCTCGACCCGGTCCTTCGGTCCCTTGGCGACGAGCACCTTCGGGTCCTTCGGGTCTTCGAGAGCGGCGCGGGTCTTCGACCCGACGGTCCCGTGCGCCTCGATGCCGTTGACCTCCTGGAACGCCCAGACGGCCATCTCCGTGTTGAGACCGAACGAACCGTCGACCTTGCCCGGGTCGTAGTTCAGGGACTTCAGCAAACGCTGCAGCGCCTTGACCCGGTCGTTCTTCAGGCCCGGCCTGAGCGTCTTGTCACCGATGTCCAGCGGATCCCTGGTCTCCGTCGGCGTCGGCGTACTGGAGGACGACGAGGACGGCGAGGACGAGCTCGACGCGCTCGGCGACCCGCTGCGCGACGCGGAGGACGAGGCAGATGAGGAGGACGAGGCGGTCGAGCTCGGCGCGGCGGTGCCGCTCGTTGCCGAGGCGGACGACGTGCCACCACTCTGCGGGGGCTGCGAAGTGGGTCCACAGGCGGTTGCCGCGAATGCCGTCGCGACGAGCAGCACTCCCGGGACCACGAGTCGCCGATCCATCAAGACCTCCGAGTCGATGCCGGTCCGTCGCGGACGAGGACGCTCGAGGCAGGAAGGAACGTTGGGCACAGGCGATCACGAGTGCGTAACGGAGAACCCCCGGGCGACAGACTTCGGCAGGATACCAGCGCCGACCGCCCGGCAGCCACGTCGACGCGACGGTGAGGCGCTCGACGGATCGTCGTCGGGACCGGCGCGGACGTGACATGATCGCGGCGCCAGGGCGGTCGGCGGGCGGACGGGCGGTGAACATGCGGCCGGAGCCGTACGCCGTCGACGCGTTCGCCCTCACCGGAGACCTGCTCGACGCGATCGTCGGGGTCTACGCCGGCGCCGCGAGCCCGCCGGCCATCGACGCCGACCGCAGGCGCGGCCTGTTCGTCAGGCACACGCTGGAGCCCGGCTGGCAGGCCGTCGCCGCCGGACGACCGCCCGTCGGGTTCGCCTACGGCTTCCACTGCGCGCCGGGGCAGTGGTGGCACGACACCCTGCGGCGCGGCATGCGTGCCGGGCTCGGGTTCCGCGCGAGCAGGTCGTGGCTGTCCGACGCCTTTTGCCTGGCCGAGCTGCACGTCCACCCGTCGGCGCAGCGGCAGGGCATCGGGCGCGCACTGGTCGAGCACCTGCTCGACGGTCGCCCCGAGCGCGCCGTGGTGCTGTCGACGCCCGACGCCGCGGAGGCGCGGAAGTTCTACGCGCGCCTGGGCTTCACCGAGCTGCTGACCGGGTTCGCCTTCCCCGGCACGCCCGCGCCGTACACCGTGCTCGGGCGCAGGACACCGGCGGACGCGACCGGGTGGTCACTCAGACGCCGAGGTAGGTGAGCACGGCGAGCACCCGCCGGTGCTGACCGTCGTCGACGGAGCCAAGGCCGAGCTTGGCGAAGACGTTGCCGACGTGCTTGTGCACCGAGCGCTCGGTGATGACGAGGCGCTCGGCGATCCTGGCGTTGGCGTGGCCCTCCGCCAGACCGCTCTCGTAGGGTTTCCGGAGAAGAGACGCCGGCTACCCGAGGAGGACGTCCCGTGACCGACGAGATCCTGGTGGGACGGGAGGGCGAGGTCGGCATCGTGACCCTCAACCGCCCGCACGCCCTCAACGCGTGGACGATGCGCATGCGCGACGAGCTCGGCGCGATCCTCGCGTCGCTCGGCGGCGACGACGGCGTCCGCGCGGTCGTCGTGACAGGTGTGGGCGACCGGGCGTTCTGCGCGGGACAGGATCTCGCCGAGACCGCCGCGTTCGGCCCCGGCGAGGTCGACGGGTGGCTGGAGACGTTCCGCACGCTGTACGAGACGGTGCTCGGCGTGCCCAAGCCCGTCGTCGCCGCGCTCGACGGCGTCGCCGCCGGGTCGGGCTACCAGTTCGCGCTGCTGTACGATGTGCGGGTCGGCTACCCGGGCCTGCGGATGGGACAGCCCGAGGTGAGCTCAGGCATCCCCAGCATCACCGGCATGTACCTCACCGAGCGCGCCGTCGGCTCGTCCAGGATGATCGAGCTGATGCTCTCCGGCCGGCTGATGGAGATCGACGAGCTGCGGCAGACGGGCATCGTGCACCACGTCGTCGCGCAGGACCAGGTGCTCGCCAAGGCCGTCGACGTCGCGAGGCAGTTGGCACGCCAGCCCTCGGTCGCCGTCGCGCTGACGAAGGAGGAGTACCGTCGCCGGATCCTGCCCGGCCTGCGCGACGCCTTCGAGTCCGCTCGCGACATCGACGAGCGCGCGTGGGCGTCTGGGCAGCCACAGCAGGTGATGCAGGACTTCTTCGAGTCCCGCCGCGCGGCGAAGGCGGCCGAAGGGACCGCCGGCGCGTGACACCGCTTCCCGCCCCCACGCTCGACGTCCTCACCGGACCCACCCTCCCCGACCTGCTGCGGGACGCCGCCACCGCACGTGCCGACGCGACGTACGCCGCCGCGGAGGGCACGACGCTCTCGTTCGCCGGGCTCGCCGACGCCGTCGGCGACGCGTGTCGCGGCCTCGCCGCGCTGGGCGTCCGCGCGGGTGACCGGGTGGCCGTCATGCTGCCCAACCACCTCGACCACGTCGCGCTCGTCCACGCGCTCGTGGCGATGCGGGCGGTCTGGGTGCCGGTGAACACCAGGCTGCGCGGCGAGCCCCTGGCGCACGTGCTCGCGGACAGCGACTCGGCGCTGCTGCTCGCCGACGAGCGCCACCGTGCCGAGGTCGAGTCGCTGCGACGTTCGGACCTGCCGCGCACCGTGTGGCACGAGACCGGCACGCCCGTGCCGTGGCGCCCGTACGTGTCGGGCGCCGGCGGCGGGGAGTCGCCCGCCGGTCCCGGCGGAGACGACGTCGTCAGCATCATGTACACCTCGGGCACTACCGGTCCCGCCAAGGGCGTCCAGGTGACCGACCGCATGCTGCGCGCGGCCGCACTGGGTGCCGCGGCGGTCAGCCTGCCGCGGGACGGCGACGTGTACTTCCTCTGGGAGCCGCTGTGTCACGTCGGCGGGGCGCAGGTGCTGTTCCTGCCGTTCGTGGCGCACGTGAGCCTCGCGATGGTCGAACGCTTCAGCGCGTCCGCGTTCTGGACCCAGGTGGCGGCGGCGGGTGCGACCCACGTCCACCACCTCGGCGGCATCGTGCCGATGCTGCTCGGCCGCGCGCCGTCGGACGCCGAGCGCGCGCACCGCGTCCGGGTGTCCTGGGGCGGCGGCATGACGGTCGACGCGTGGACCGCGGCCGAGCAGCGCTTCGACCTGCGCGTGCACGAGTGCTACGGCATGACCGAGGCGTCGAGCATCTCGACCGCCAACACCGCCGGCGTCGCCGACGGCATCGGTGCCGCGCTGCCGTGGTTCGACGTCGAGCTGCACGACGACGCCGGACGGCCGGTGCCCGACGGCGCGGTCGGCGAGATCGCGCTGCGCCCGCGCGTCGACGGGTTGCTGACCCCTGGCTACTTCCGCAACGACGAGGCCACCGCCGCGTCACGACGCGGACCGTGGTGGCGTACGGGCGACTCGGCGCGCATGGTCGACGGCGCGCTGCACTTCGTCGGCCGGCTGAGCGACTCGGTCAGGCACCGCGGCGAGAACGTCTCGGCCTGGGAGGTCGAGCGCGTCGTCAACACGCACCACGCCGTCGCGGAGAGCGCCGTGGTCGGCGTCCCCGCGGCCGAGGGCGAGGAGGACGTCAAGCTGTTCGTCACCCTCGCCCGGCCGGACGAGCCGTTCGACGCGGGCGCGCTGGTCGCGTGGTGCCGCGAACGGTTGGCGGTCTTCCAGGTGCCCAGGTACGTCGCCGTCATCGCGGAGTTCGCGAGGACGCCGAGCCTGCGCATCAAGAAGGCCGCACTCCCGAGGACGACCGACGACAGCTACGACGCCCGCGCCTGAACCGTCACGTCAGCTCGGCTTCGGGGTGAGGTCGAGGCGCTCGTAGATCTCGCGGGTCGCCGTCGACTTGTTCAGCGTGATGAAGTGCAGGCCGGGCACTCCTTCGGCCATCAGCCGGACGCACATGTCGGACGCGTACTCGACCCCGATGTGGCGGACGGCGTCGACGTCGTCCTCGACCTCGTGCAGCCGCGCCGCGAGGTCCTCGGGGAACACGGCGTTGGAGAGGATCGCGAACTTCTCGATCTGCGCGACGTTGGTCACCGGCATGATGCCCGGCACGATCGGCTTGTCGCAGCCGAGCGCCGCGACCATGTCACGCAACCGCAGGTAGTCCTCGACGTGGAAGAACATCTGCGTGATCGCGAAGTCGGCGCCCGCCTCGAACTTGCCGACGAGGAACCGCGCGTCGGTCTCGAGGTCGGGCGAGCGTGGGTGCTTCTCGGGGAACGCGGCGACGCCGACGGAGTAGTCGCCCGACGCGCGGACCAGCCGGACGAGGTCGGCCGAGTACGCGTAGCCCTCCGGGTGCTGCACCCACTCCCCCTGCGGGTTGCCCGGCGGGTCCCCGCGCAGGGCGAGCACGTTTCGTACGCCGGCGTCGGCGTACTGGCCGATGACCTGGCGCAGCTCGGCGACGGAGTGGTTCACGAGCGTGAGGTGCGCGAGCGGAGTCAGGGTGGTGTCGGTCGCGATGCGCTGCGTGACGCCCACGGTGCGGTCGCGGCTGCCGCCGCCCGCACCGTACGTGACGGAGACGAAGCTCGGCTGCAGCCGCTCGAGCTCGCGGATCGCGTGGAAGAGGTTCTGCTCGCCCTTGTCCGTTTTCGGTGGAAAGAACTCGAAGGAGTACGACGCTCCCCCTTCGGCGAACATGTCGCCGAGCTTCGCATGTCGGGTGGGCAGTGGAGTCGTCGTCTCGATAGCCATGGACCGATGGTATCGAGTCGCCTGGATCCCACCCGAGGGTTCGGCGGTCCCGGGCACTGCCCGGGACCGCCGATCCACGCGGTGATCAGCGGAGATTCAGCTGCTTCGAGGCCGGCAGCTTGCCGCCGCTCGTGTCACCCGCACCACCGGGCTGCAGCTCGCCGTTCAGGAACAGCCGGTAGTTCGCGTACTTGGTCACCGACTCCGACGAGTCGTCGACGCTCACGATCGCGCCGATCCGGTCGGCACCCTTGAACGTCTTGCGCATCTCCTTCTGGGACAGCGAGGCGGTGAAGCCGGGCCCCACCCTGACGTCGCGGTAGGCGACCTTCTTGCCGTCGAGCGACCAGCCGACGAGCTGGAGCTTCCACGCCTCGACCGGCGGCGGGTAGACCTGCGTCGCCGACTGCGCGCCGTCGAGGGTCGAGCCGTCGGTGACGACGGTGTCGCCCACCTTGACGTCCTTGACCCACCAGCCGGTCGGACCGGTGCCGCCGTTGCCGTTGGTGGCGGCGTCGGTCATGTACCGGAACGACAGGTGGATCGTCTGGCCGGCGTAGTCGGCCAGGTCGAACGTCTCGGTCGCGTACTCGGCGCGCGTGCCCGTGAAGCCGGGGAGCTGCTCGACGATGTTCGAGGCGGCGGCCGGGTCGTGCTCGGACGTGGTGTTGTCGTTGGCGAGCGAGGTGTACGTCTTACCGCCGTCGGTCGACACCTGGACGGCGCCGAAGTCCCACGCCTGCTCGATGTCGTACTTGGTCGAGAAGGTCAGCGTGGGCGAGTCCTCAGGCACGGCGACCTCGTAGACCGCGGCGCGGTCGACGTTGTCACCCTCGCCGCCCCACAGCGCGGACTCGGCCGAGTCGACCGTCCACTCCAGCGGGTCGGAAGCGTAGTTCTTCACGCCCGAGAACCACAGCTTGCCCACCGTGTTGCCGTTGAGCGGCCGCCCGTCCCTGGCCAGCACGTAGTCGGAGCCGTTCGTCGGCGCGCCGGGGCTGTCGTACGAGCCCGTCCACGCCCAGTCGATGCCCGAGTGCAGCTGGTCGGCGGAGAACCGGTTCTTCTGGTCCTTGGTGAGGCCCTTGGCGCCGTCGTCGAGGAAGCCGTCGAGCGTGGTGGCCGCCTGCCAGTCGTGCACCACGTCCATCGCCGTCAGGCCGGGCGCGTTGTCGTCGAGGTAGCCCTGCAGCGACGCGAGCCCGTTGGCCGCGTTCCTGTGCAGGTACGTGATCGCCTTGTCGCCGAACTGGTTCTGCACGTAGGTGAGGAACGAGTACGCCGCGCCGTAGTCGGACAGGGTCGACGGACTGCCCTGGTCCTCCCATCTGGTGAGCGAGTTCTCCGCCCCGCAGTACGGGAACGCGGTCGTGCCGTACCAGCCCTCGAAGCACGCGACGTGGCTGTCGGCGCCCTTCGCCGGCCAGCGCAGGGTCGTGTCGGCGTAGCCCACGATCGTCTGCGCGTAGTCGGACAGGCCCTCGTTGAGCCAGGTCGTCTCACCGGGGTCGGTGTAGTACTCCAGCAGGTGCTGGTACTCGTGCGCGAACGTGCCCTCGTAGAGGTGCGGGCGCGCCACCTGGTTGGGGCTGCACAGGCCGCCGTCACCCTCGTCCGGCGGGTTCGCGCCGGTGCGGTGCTTCCAGTCGTACGAGTCGATCGTCATGACGTTGCGGTCGAAGCCCTCGTTGAACAGCGAGGTGAAGAAGCCCGCGATGTACGTGGCGCCGTCCGGCGACGTGGGGTCGTAGAAGTTGGCGTCGCGGACGTTGCTCACGAGCACGACGGTCTTGTTCCCGTCGCCCTTGAAGTAGTCGGGGTCGCCGTTGCCGAGGATCTCCCACAGCGGGGCGCCGAAGCCCACGTCGGTCTGCTGGGTGCCGTCACGCGCCGGCGCGACCGAGAACTCCTTCGACTCCTTCGGCAGGATGTTGCCGTCGAACTCGCCGACCAGGGAGTCGACCTGCTCGTCGGTGATGACGTTGCGGATGCCGTCGTTGCGGCAGTCGTCGGCCGGGTAGTTGAGGTCCTTCTGCACCCAGACCTCGATGTTGTCGCCCACGCCACGCAGCACGTACGGCGCCGCGAAGTAGCCCTGGGTGTCGTCGAGGCCGAGCCAGTTCTTCTCGCCGCCGATCGGCGTGCCCGTGCCGTCGTCGGCCGCGGCGCTCTTCGCCGTACGGTTGGCCTTCGAGACCTTCTCGGCCTGGTCGGTGAACCTCTCCCGCTGCGACTTGGAGAGGTCGACCGACTGCTGCTTCTGGATCCGCTCGTCGACGCTGCGCGTATCGGAGGGGACCTGCTTCGTCGCTCTCGGTGCCGCGGCGACGCTCGGGACACCGATGGCGGTGACCGCCAGTGCGAGTGCTCCTGCGAGCGCTGCGGCGCCAGCGCGCCGCAGACCACGGAAGGCGCTGCCCTCGGACATGCCTACCTCATTCAGCTTCGCGGCACCGCTCCAGTCGCGATGCGCAGGACGGGCGCCGCGGCCGACGGTGTTACGCGAACGTTATGAATCGGACAGGGGCACCGGGCGTACTGAATCACCGGGATCGCCGCCGCGACAGGGTTTCTGCGCGACAGCGACGGGCTGTCACCGTGCACGCGCGGTCGGCAGCGGTCCGTAGGCGACGGGCCGCGGCAGGTCAGAAGCCCAGCGTCTGGGCGAGCCGCTTGACCTCGCGGCCGCGTCCCTCGGCCATCACGGCGAGCGGTGACCCGCCGAGGCTCTCCTCGGTGCGGAGCATCCAGGCGACGCTCTGCTCCTCGTCGTAGCCCGCGTCGTGCAGCAGCGTGACGAGGCCGGTAAGGCCCTTGACCAGGTGGCCGTCGGCCACGAACGCGGCGGGGACGACCTGCACGCCGTCGCGGCGCACCGTCACCAGCCGTCCCTCGTGGAGCAACTGGCGCACCTTGCGGGTGTCCTCGCCGATCCGCTCGGCGAGGTCCGGGAGGGGCAGCCAGTCGACGGCGTCCGGGTCTGGGGCGACGGCCTCTGAGGTCACGGACCCAGTCTGCCCGGCGTCCCGTCCGTGTCGGTCCCCGGGCCCGCGGACGCGGACGGCACTCGATCCTGGAGCACCGCCACCATGGTGCGGAGCTCGCGCAGCTCGGTCATGACCGCCTCGTGCTGCTTCTTCTCCAGCCGCTGGTCCTCCTGCCAGCGGTTGCGGTTGACCTCGATCTCCATGGCGCTCACGATCACGCCGATCAGCAGGTTGAGCAGGATGAACGCGGTGATGACGATGTAGCCGACGAAGAAGACCCAGGCGGCCGCGCGCTCCTGCACGATCGGCTCGGCGATGGCGGGCCAGTTCTCGAGCGTCATGATCTCGAACATCGTGAACAGCGACCTGTCGAGGCTGCCGAAGTACTCGGGCGCGACCGACCGGAAGAGCTGCACGCCGAGGATCGCTCCGCTGTACAGCGCGACCATCAGCATCACGATGATCGACCCGATGCCGGGGACGGCGGACAGCAGCGCGGCGATCACCCGCCGCAGGCTGGGGATGACCGAGACGATGCGGGCGAGCCGCAGCACGCGGAGCACGCGCATCACCGAGAAGAAGCTCGTCATCGGAAGCAAGGCGAGGCACACGATGATCAGGTCGAACCAGTTCCACGGGTCGCGGAAGAACGTCCTGCCGCCGGCGTAGAGCCGAAGCACCATCTCCAGGCCGAACGCGACCAGCACCGCGATCTCGACGACGCGCAGCGCGATGCCGTACCGGTCGGAGAGCACGGGCGACGTCGACAGGCCGAGGCTCACGGCGTTGACGAAGATGACCCCGAGCACGAGGCGCTGGAACCTGCCGGACTCGACCACCTCACGGGCGTAGGCACGTGAGATCACGGCACTCCTCGGACGGTCGACCGCTCGGCTGGGACGACGGGAGCCTACCGATCCGCGACGGCCAGCTTGATCGGCACCGCGGGATCGGCGAGCCGAGCGGCGTCGACGGGCTGCCCGCGTTCGGCGACGCGCCGGCCCTGGACGGCGTCCCTCGGCCGGTCGACGGCGAACACCGCCCGCAGCCGGTCGTCGCGCAGCCAGCACGCCGCCCACGCCGCGTCGGTGGCCGGGTCACCCCGCCAGACCAGCGAGTCTCCCTGCGTGTGGCGACCCGCGTACTGCGTGTAGCGGCCGAACTGCTCCGACCAGACGTAGGGGACGGGGTCGTAGACGTCGTCGCCGCCGAGCAGGGTGGACGCGACGACGGCAGGTGCCCGGAGCGCGGTGTCCCAGTGCTCGACGCGCAGCCGCTCGCCGTACCGCGCCGACCACCATGCGGCGACGTCGCCGACCGCGCAGACTCCCGGTCGCGCGGCGAGCCGCTCGTCGACGACCACGCCGTCGCCGAGGGTCAGACCGGAGCCGTCGAGCCAGGCGGTCACCGGGCGCACGCCGACGGCGACGAGTACCTCGTCCGCCGCGAGGAACGACCCGTCCGCGAGCTCGAGTCCCCCGACCACCACGGACCGGACGGACGTGTCCGTCAGCAGCTCCACACCGGCGCCGGCCCACCAGGGCGTGGTCGGCACGGCGACCTCGGCCGGCAGCGCGGTGGCGAGCGGATGCGCCGCGGCCTCGACCACCGTGACGCGGCAGCCCGCGGCGGCGGCCGCGGTCGCGACCTCCGCGCCGATCCACCCCGCGCCGACGATCGCGACCGAGGCGCCGGGGCGCAGCGCCTTGCGCAGGGCTCGCGCGTCCTCGACGGTGCGCAGCGTCCGCTGCGGTCCGTCGCCCGGCAGCCGGACCGGCGCCGCGCCCGTGGCGATCACGGCCGCGTCGCAGGGCACCGGGCCGGCCGCGGTGTCGACGGCGCCGTCGCGCAGGCCCGTCGCCGCGGTCTCCCACCGGCAGTCGACGCCGAGGCCGGCCCAGTCCGCCGGCAGCGTGGGGTCGTCGACCCGTCCGTCGAGCAGCTGCTTGGACAGCGGCGGGCGGTCGTACGGCGGATGCGGCTCCGCGCCGAGCAGGGTGAGGCGGCCCTCGTACCCCCGCGTGCGCAGTGCCATGACGGTGTTCAGCCCGGCGAGACCGGCCCCGGCGACGACGCAGTGCTCCACACCGCGAGCCTAGGGGGCCCGCACCACCACCGGGGACCCCAGCCGGGGCCAGCACCACCGCTGGGGACCCCAACCGGGGCCAGCACCACCGCTGGGGACCCCAACCGGGGCCAGCACCACCGCTGGGGACCCCGACGGGGCTGGGGTCCCGGACTTTCGCCGTCGCGGTCCCTAGAATCGGGCACTGTGAGCACGACCGTGTCCGATCCCCTGGTAGGGCGGCTCCTCGACCGCCGCTACCAGGTCGAGGCACAGCTCGCCAGCGGCGGCATGGCGACCGTCTACACCGCCCACGACACCCGCCTCGACCGCACCGTCGCCCTCAAGGTCATGCACCGCAACCTCGCCGAGGACGACACGTTCGTCAGCAGGTTCATCCGCGAGGCCCAGTCGGCCGCGCGGCTGTCGCACCCGAACGTCGTCGCCGTCTACGACCAGGGCGACGACGACGGCACGGTGTTCCTCGCGATGGAGCACGTCGCCGGACGCACACTGCGCGACGTCCTGCGCGAACGCGGGCGGCTGCGTCCGCGCGAGGCGCTCGAGGTGCTCGAACGCGTGCTGTCCGCGCTGGCCGCGGCGCACCGCGCCGGCCTGGTCCACCGCGACGTCAAGCCGGAGAACGTGCTCATCTCCGACGAGGGCCGGGTCAAGGTCGCCGACTTCGGCCTCGCCCGCGCGGTCACGGCGAGCTCGCACACCAGGACGACCGGCCTCATCATCGGCACCGTCGCGTACCTCTCGCCCGAGCAGGTCGAGCGGGGCGTCGCCGACGCGAGGTCCGACGTGTACGCCGCCGGCATCCTGCTCTACGAGATGCTCGTCGGCGACGTGCCCTTCCGCGCAGACACGCCGATCGCGGTGGCGTACAAGCACGTGCACGAGGACGTCCCGCCGCCGTCGGCCACGGTGAACGTGTCGCCGGTGCTCGACGAGCTCGTCGGCTACGCCACCGACCGGGTGCCCGACAACCGGCCCGACGACGCGGGTGCGCTGCTCGCCGACGTCGCGGAGGTCCGGCGCGGGCTGCCGGACGACCCGGCGGGCGACGCCTCCGCCGGTCCTCGGCTCGCTCCCGCCGACTCCGAGCCGACCGAGGTCTTCGCCTCACGGAGGCGCGAGGCGAAGAACCACACCCTCGTCTTCCCCGGGCACCCGTCCTCGCCGTACGCCGCGACGGGCGGCTCGGGCGACGAAGCGGCGCCGGAGCCGGTCGATCCCGGCGCCAGGAAGGTGCGACGTGGCCGCGGCCTCGTCGCGCTCGTCCTCGTCCTCGCGCTCGCCGTCACCGCGGGCGCGCTCGGCTGGTGGTTCGGTGCGGGCCGGTGGACCGAGACACCGCAGCTCGCCCGCGTGTCCGCGTCCGCCGCAGCCGACAAGGCCCGCGCGGCGGGCTTCGAGACCGAGCGGAAGCTCGCTTACCACGAGACCGTCCCCAAGGGCTCGGTCGCGTCCACCGACCCCACCGCCGGCGAACGCATCGTGCGCGGCGGCACCATCACGCTGTTCGTGTCCCGCGGGCCCGAACGTCACGCCGTACCCAAGCTCGCCGGCGGGAGCGAGACCGACGCCCGCAAGGCGCTCGCGGCCGCCAAGCTGGCCGTCGGCGAGGTCACCCGCCGCTACCACAAGAAGGTCGCCGAGGACGACGTCATCACCACCGACCCCAAGAGCGGCAAGCTGCTCAGGCGCGGCACCAAGGTCGACCTCGTGGTGAGCCGGGGCCTCCCGCCGGTGTCGGTGCCCAAGGTCACCGGGTCCACCCGGAGTGCGGCCGAGCGGGAGCTCGGGGCCAGGGGACTGAAGAGCTCGGCCACCGAGGTCTCCCACAAGACCGTGCCCGCGGGCACCGTCGTACGGCAGTCGCCCGGCGCCGGCGACAAGGTGGCGAAGGGCACGACCGTCCGCCTCGTCGTCTCCAAGGGGCCGCCGATCGTGGCGGTCCCCGACGTGCGCGACAGACCCGTCAAGCAGGCGAAGAAGACCCTCGAGAGCGCGGGGTTCGAGGTCCGGATCAACCACATCCCCGGCGGCGGCAACAAGGTGCTCACCCAGAATCCGCGCAACGAGGCGCCCTACGGCTCCACGATCACGTTGTACGTCTTCTGAGGAACGTCCGCTGACGAAACGGAGCCCGGTTGCGGAAGGTGTCGCCCGTCGGCGCGCACGTGCCGGCGGCGAGGGGCCTGGCCAGGGGCGGCCTGCCGTACGCCGAGCGGGTCGGGGCCGAGACCGTCCAGGTGTTCCTGTCCAACCCGCGGGGCTGGGCTCCGTCAGCCGGCGACCCGGCGCAGGACGCCGCGTTCCGCGAGCACACCGGGAGCCGTGGCATCCCGGTGTTCGTGCACGCGCCGTACCTCGTCAACGTCGGATCCCCCAGCCCCGACACCCGCGACCTCTCGGTGGCGACCATCGCGCGTACCCTGCGCCGCGCCCACGCCATCGGCGCCCGCGGCGTCGTCGTGCACACGGGCTCGGCGGTCGTCCCCGCGCTCCGGGAGAAGGCGCTCGTCCAGGTGCGCGCGGGCCTGCTGCCGCTGCTCGACGAGATCCCCGACGACGGACCCGACCTGCTGCTCGAGCCGACGGCCGGCGGCGGCGCGCCGCTGTGCTCGCGGGTCGAGGACCTCGACGAGTACCTCGCCGCCCTCGGCGGGCACCCGCGGGTCGGCGTCTGCCTCGACACCTGCCACGCGTTCGCCGCCGGCCACGACCTCACCGCCGAGCGCGGCACCCGCCGGATGCTCACCGCCCTCGTCCGTGCGGCGGGCAAGGGGCGGCTGCGGCTCGTCCACGCCAACGACTCCAAGGACACCGCGGGCTCGTTGCGCGACCGGCACGACAACGTCGGCGCCGGCTCGATCGGGCCCGCGCCCTTCGCCGACCTCCTCGCGCACCCTGCCGTCCGCGGGGTCCCTGTGATCGTCGAGACCCCCGGCGGCGCCGACGGCCACGGGCGTGACATCGCACTGCTGAAGAGCCTGCGGCCGTGAGCGTGTCACCGGCAGAGGACACCTCCCCCAGGATCAGCCTCGCGACCGCCATCGTGGCGATGCTCCTCGTCACGCTCGTCTGGGGCGCGACGTTCGTCATCGTCAAGGACGCCGTCGCACGCATGCCGGTGATGGACTTCCTCGCCTGGCGCTTCCTCGCCGCCGCGCTGGTGATGGTCGCCGTCCACCCCACCCGGCTGCGCCGCCTCGACGGCCCCGCGGTCGGTCACGGCGTCGTGCTCGGCCTCGCCATCGGCGGCGGCTACGTCGCCCAGACGTTCGGCCTCGCGATCGGCACGCGGGCGAGCGTCTCCGGCTTCCTCACCGGCATGGCGGTGGTCTTCACGCCGCTGTTCGCCGGGGTGCTGCTGCGCAGGCGGATCGGCGCGCTCGCCTGGCTCGCGGTGGCCGTCGCCACCGCCGGGCTCGCCCTCACGTCGTTGCGCGGCGTCTCGTTCGGGCTCGGCGAGCTGCTGACCCTCGGCTGCGCCGCCTGCTTCGCCCTGCACATCCTCGGCCTGTCGGTGTGGTCACGCCGGTACGACTCGTACGCCCTCGCCGTCGTGCAGATCGGTACGGTCGGCGTCGTCTGCCTCGCGGTCGCCGCCGGGCAGGGTCTCGCCGCCACCACCCCGCACGCGCACCCGCAGGTCTGGATGGCGCTGGCGGTGACCGCCGTCCTGGCGACCGCTGTGGGCTTCCTCGTCCAGACGTGGGCGCAGCGGCACGTCTCGGCGACACGGATCGCCGTGGTGATGACGATGGAGCCGGTCTTCGCCGCGCTCGCCGCACTGCTCTACGGCGAACGGCTCGGCTGGGCGTCCGCCGTGGGCGGCGCGATGGTGCTGGCCGCCATGTACCTCGTCGAGCTGGACCCCCGGCGTGGCCCGGAGACCGAGATCGCCGTCCACGACCTGTCGGAGCCGCCGAGCGGTGAGCCGCGGGAGCCGTGACTCAGTAGCCGTAACCGCCGCCGCCGGTGTCGGACGGGGAGCTCGAGGGTGCCGGCCCCTCCATGGTCATCGCATGCCACGTGAACGACGTGCCGCCGAACTCGTCGGTGACGTTGTCGCCCGCCAGCTCACCCGCACCGGAGTCCTCGGTGAACGTGTAGAGCGGGTATCCCCGGTACGTGACCTGGGTGTCGCCGTTGTCCGGGCGCTGCACGGTCGACAGGGACGACGTCAACCCGTCGTCGCTCGACAGCGTGGTGCCCTCGGACACGGTGAGCGGCTCCCAGAGCGCGAGGCAGCTGTCCGTGCACGCGATCTTCCTGCTCGCCTCCTGCTCGGCCACGTACAAGGTCATCCCCTTGCTGTCGACGAGGACCTGCTCGATCCCGGAGACGTCCTTGGCGGAGACGACGTCGTCGGGCGAACCGACCTGGCCGCCCGAGCCGCACGCGGCGAGCACCCCGAGAGCTGTCGCGATCCCGATTCTGCGGAGAAGGCCATGTCGCACGTTCATCGCATCGTCCTGCCGGCCGAGTGTGGTTGCCTTATCCCCCACTACGAGCACGGGATCCTCCGGGTTCAACGGGGCAGGCCGCACCTCGGGACCGAGACCATCTCGAAACGTGGACCCGACGTCTCGCGGCGGCCCTCATCGGCTAGTGTTCGTCACGTGACTCGCTGGTTCTTTCCGTATGGCGTCGGCTCCGAGATCCGCGGAGCGGCACGCCGGGTCGGTCACGCGCCGGCATAACCGGCAGCACCGCACACGCAAGCCTCGGAGCCCGCAAGGGTCCGGGGCTTTTCTCATGAACGCCTGGACGGATGGAGGATCGAGATGGTCGTGGTGATGGACGCGACCGCGAGCGACGAGGACGTCGCGGGAGTCGCGGAGGTCGTACGTGCGGCAGGCGGAGAGGCGTTCGTGAGCCGAGGTGTCGCCAGGACGATCGTCGGACTCGTCGGCGACGTCGACCTGTTCGACCGGCTCGACCTGCGCACCCTGCCCGGCGTCGTCGAGGTCGTCAGGATCAGCGCCGCGTACAAGCTCGTCAGCCGCGAGCACCACAAACAACGCTCGACGATCAGCGTCGGTGGCGTGCCGATCGGTCCGGGCATGTTCACGCTGATCGCCGGGCCGTGCGCGGTCGAGGACGCGCGGCAGACGTTCGAGGCCGCGGAGATGGCGAAGGCCGCGGGTGCCGCACTGCTGCGCGGCGGCGCGTTCAAGCCCCGCACATCGCCGTACGCCTTCCAGGGACTCGGCGAGCAGGGGCTGGAGATCCTCGCGTCGGTACGCGAGTCGATCGGGCTGCCGATCGTCACCGAGGTGGTCGACGCCCACGACGTGCCGCTCGTCGCGAAGTACGCCGACATGCTGCAGGTGGGCACCCGCAACATGCAGAACTTCGCGCTCCTGCAGGCCGTCGGCGCGTCGGGCAGGCCGGTCATGCTCAAGCGCGGGCTCAACGCGACGATCGAGGAATGGCTGATGGCCGCCGAGTACGTCGCGCAGCGCGGCAACCTCGACATCGTGCTGTGCGAGCGCGGCATCCGCACGTTCGAGAAGGCGACGAGGTTCACCCTCGACGTCAGCGCGGTGCCGCTGGCGCAGCAGCTGTCGCACCTGCCGGTCATCGTCGACCCGTCGCACGCGTCCGGCCTGCGCGAGCTCGTGGTGCCGCTGACAAGGGCCGGCATCGCGGTGGGCGCCGACGCCATCATGGTCGACGTGCATCCCCATCCGGAGGACGCGCGCGTCGACGGCTCGCAGGCGCTCGTCGACACCGACCTGCGTGAGCTGGCCACCGCCGTCCGCACCCTGCCGCCGATCGTCGGTCGCGAGCTGACGAGGCCCCCGGAGCCGGCCGGCGCCTAGTGTCCTGGCACCTCGCGACGTGACCACCGCTCAGGCCGCGCGGATCGCCGCCAGGGCCTTGCCGGCGCGCTCGATGCCGTCGTCGTCGACGTCGAGGTGGGTCACCAGACGCAGTCGCCCGGCACCGGCACCGCCGGCGAGCACCCCGGCCTCGGCGAGCCGGGCGACCGCCGCGTCAGGGTCGGGGACCTCGACCACCACGATGTTCGTGTCGACGCCTGCCGGGTCGACGCCGGCGAGCTCCGCGAGCCGGCGGGCCCTGCGGTGGTCGTCGGCCATCCGCTCGACGTGGTGGTCGAGCGCGTACAGTCCGGCGGCCGCGAGAATGCCGACCTGCCGCATGTTGCCGCCGAGCCGGTGCCGCAGCAGCCGCGCCTCCTCGTGCTGCTCCTCGGTCGAGACGACGACGACCGATCCGACCGGTGCGCCGAGGCCCTTCGACAGGCACACCGACAACGTGTCGAAGAGCGCGCCATAGGTCTCGAGCGGCGTGCCCGTCGCGACGTGGGCGTTCCAGATCCGCGCTCCGTCACCGTGCAGGAGTACGTCGCGCTGCCTCGTCATCGCGGAGAACGCCCGCACCGTGTCGAGGGGGTACACGGCGCCGCCGCCGCGGTTGTGCGTCTGCTCGAGCGCGATCGCCCTCGTCGTCACCAGGTGCCACTGGCGCGGCCTGATCTGCGGCTCCACCGCCACCGGGTCGAGCAGACCACGGTCGCTCACCAGGGTGCGGAACTGGATCCCGCCCTGCTGCGCCGCGCCGCCTCCCTCGTACGTCACGATGTGGGCGTCAGCGTCGCAGATGATCTCCGAGCCCGGCGGGCACACCACCCGCAGCGCGATCTGGTTGCCCATCGTGCCGCTGGGTACGAACAGCGCCGCATGCTTGCCGAACATCGCCGCGACCCGCTCTTCGAGCGCACGCACCGTGGGGTCCTCGCCCCACACGTCGTCGCCGACCTCCGCCGTGGCCATCGCGGCGCGCATGGCCTCCCCCGGCCTCGTCACGGTGTCGCTGCGCAGGTCAACGGGTTCTGGCACGGCGTTCTCCTCGGTCACAGAGAGTTTCCGCCCGGGTGTCGCCACTGCGCGATCCGGACATGGTTGTTCAATCGTAGTAAGAGGGAGAAGATGCCCACGTGACCAGCGGCAACATGCCACGACCCAGGCGACTGGCAGGACGGCTGCGGTCACGTTGCTTGCGAGTACCCAGGGTGGCTCCGCTACGGTGGCCCGCACGCATGATCACCGACGAACCACGACAACAACACATCCGTGTCGACGAGTCCGCGTCGCGGCTTCCGCCGCGCCGGTTGGGTGAGGAGAACGCGTCGTGAGCTTCTGGGAGTTCCTGGCCGACCGGCGGGACAACCTCATCTTCCTCAGCGGGCAGCACGTGCTCATGGTCGTGCAGTGCGTGTTCTGGGCGGCGTTGATCGCGGTGGTACTCGCGGTCCTCGTCTACCGCTCGCCTGCCGGCTCGGGCATCGCCAACGCATTCACCGCGATCGGCCTGACCATCCCGTCGTTCGCCCTGCTCGGCATCATGGTCGCACCCCTCGGCCTCGGCGTCCTGCCGTCGGTCATCGCGCTCGGCTTCTACGCGACCCTGCCGATCCTGCGCAACGCGATCGTCGGTCTGGCCGGCGTCGACAAGAACCTGATCGAGTCGGCCAAGGGCATGGGCATGGGACGGTTCCGCACGCTGCTGCGTGTCGAGCTGCCCGTCGCCTGGCCCGTCATCCTGGCCGGCGTCCGTGTCTCCACCCAGATGGTGATGGGCATCGGCGCCATCGCCGCGTACGTCAGCGGCCCCGGCCTCGGCGGCTTCATCTTCGGCGGCCTCAACCACATCGGTGGCGTCAATGCCGTCAACGAGGCACTCACCGGCGTCGTCGCCGTCGTCATTCTCGCACTCGTCCTCGACGGCATCCTGCTGCTCGTCGGCCGACTGACCATCCCGAGGGGGATCCGTGCCTGAAACAACCGCACCAGAAGCGAGCACCGCGAGCAGCGGCAACGGCCACCTCACCGGTGGCGCCTCGATCGAGCTCAGGGACGTCACCAAGCGCTATCCCGGTCAGGCGAAAGCCGCGGTCGACTCGTTCAACGTCGACATCCCCGCGGGCGAGATCGTCATGTTCGTCGGGCCGTCCGGCTGCGGCAAGACGACCACGCTGAAGATGATCAACCGCCTCATCGAGCCGACGAGCGGCCACATCGTGATCGGCGGCGAGGACGTCACCGGCATCAACGCCGACCAGCTCCGGCGCCGGATCGGCTACGTCATCCAGGCCGGCGGCCTGTTCCCGCACATGACGGTGGGCGCCAACATCGGCCTGGTACCCGGCATGCTGAAGTGGGACAAGAAGCGGATCTCCGAGCGCATCGACGAGCTGCTCGAGCTCGTCAGCCTCGACCCGGGGCAGTACCGCAACCGCTACCCCCGTGAGCTCTCCGGCGGTCAGCAGCAGCGCGTCGGCGTGGCCAGGGCGCTCGCCGCCGACCCGCCCGTGCTGCTGATGGACGAGCCGTTCGGCGCGGTCGACCCGATCACCAGGCAGCGCCTGCAGGACGAGCTGCTGCGCATCCACGAGGAGGTCCCCAAGACGATCTGCTTCGTCACGCACGACTTCGACGAGGCGGTCAAGCTCGGCGACCGGATCGCGATCCTCACCGAGGGCGCGAAGATCGCACAGTTCGACACGCCGGACGCGATCCTCGGCAACCCGGCCAACGAGTTCGTCGAGGACTTCGTCGGCCACGGCTCCTCGCTGAAGCAGCTGACCCTTACCCGGGTCGACCAGATCGAGCTCGAGAGGGCCACCACGGCGACGGTCGGCGAGGACTCCCGCCAGGTCGCCGCCAAGGCCAGGGGCGAGGGCAACCTCGAGGTCCTGATCCTCGACGACCGCGGCCGGCCGGCCCGGTGGGAGGAGGTCAAGGACCTCGAACGCGACGGCGGCTCGATCGAGCGCGGCACCGAGCAGGTCGAGACCATCGGCACCAAGGCCACGCTCAACGACGCCCTCGACACCATGCTGATCTCCAGCCACGGTGCCGCCGTGGTCACCGGTCGCGGCGACGTGTACCAGGGCCTGGTCTCCGTCGAGACCGTGATGAACGCGATCCAGACCGCGCGCACCAACGCGAGGGCCGACACCGAGCGGATCAACGCCCCGGCCGAACCTGCCGCCGCGGACGCGGCCACGAGCGCCGCGGAGCAGGACCGGGCATGAGCACGGTCACCACCGCACCGGCGATCGATCCCGACGCCCTCACCGCCGAGATCGGCGGTGACTCGACCGCCGCCACGTGGGCGAAGCTCTCGATCCAGCCGGTCATCGTGCTGCTCGTCCTCGGCGGCTTCGCCATCTGGAAGAGCACCGCCTCGTTCGACTCGATCGAGGCCAGGCAGCTCGCCTGGGGCAACATCCTCAACCGCACCGTCGAGCACATCCAGCTGTCCGTCGCCGCGACGGTGGTCGTGCTCGCGGTGGCGATCCCGCTCGGCGTTCTGCTCACCCGGCGCGGGATGCGCCGGGCCGCACCGTTCTTCGTAGGCATCGCGAACATCGGCCAGGCGGCACCGGCCGTCGGCCTCGTGATCCTCTTGGTCCTGCTCATCGCGCTGGGCTTCTGGACCACGGTGCTCGCCCTGTTCCTGTTCGGCCTGCTGCCGGCGTTGCGCAACACCATCGTCGGTCTGCAGCAGGTCGACCAGCGCCTCGTCGAGGCGGCGCGCGGCATGGGCATGACCGGCTGGGCGACGCTGTTCCGTGTCGAGCTGCCGCTGGCCGTCCCGATCATCCTCGCCGGTGCGCGCACCGCTCTGGTCCTGCTCGTCGGCACCGCGGCGTTCGGCGCCCTCGTCGACGCGGGTGGCCTCGGCGGCCTGATCGTCACGGGCATCAAGCTCACCCGGCCCAGCGTGCTCGTCTCCGGGGGCCTGCTGGTGGCGTCGCTCGCCCTGATCATCGACTGGCTCGGACGAGTCGTCGAGGAAGTCGCCCGACCGAAGGGGGTCTGATGCCCATCCGCATCAGCAGACCTGTCCGCGCCGTCGCCGCCCTGGTGATGGTCACGGCACTCACGGCAGCGGCGTCCGGCTGTGGCCTGAAGGCCGCGTCGCAGTTCGTCCCCGACGCCGGCCCGGGCAGCATCAAGCCGATCCCCGCACTGAAGGACGTCCCCGCGGTCGTCGGGTCGAAGGACTTCACCGAGCAGCTCATCCTGGGCAAGATGGCCACCATCGCGCTCAACGTCGCGGGAGCCGAGGTGGTCGACAACACCAACATCCTCGGCAGCAACAGTGCCCGCCAGGCGCTGGAGCGCAACTCGATCAACCTGTACTGGGAGTACACCGGCACGTCCTGGATCTCCTACAACCAGAAGACCAAGCCGATCCCGGACTCGCAGAAGATGTGGGAAGCGGTCCAGAAGCTCGACGGCGAGCAGAACAACGTCGTGTGGCTGCCGCCTGCCGAGCTCAACAACACCTACGCCTTCGCGATCCGTAGCGAGAAGGCGAAGGAGTTGGGCATCGAGAAGCTCACCGACATGGCCAAGCTGCCCGCTGACGAGCTGACGTTCTGCGTCGAGTCCGAGTTCGCCAGCCGCGACGACGGCTTCGAGGGCGTGCTCAAGCACTACGGCATCCCGCTCGGCAAGACGGTGTCGAGAGACAATGTGCGCACGATGGACGTCGGCGTGGTCTACGACGCGACCGATAAGGGCACCTGCAACTTCGGCGAGGTGTTCACCACCGACGGCCGGATCGGAGGCCTCGGTCTCACCGTTCTCGAGGACGATAAGGACTTCTTCCCGAAGTACAACGTCGCGATGACCATCAACAGCGACTGGTATGCCGAGAACCCCGAGGCCAAGGAGCTGTTCGAGCCCCTCACCGAGGCGCTGACCAACGACGAGATGCTCAAGCTCACCGAGCAGGTCGACATCGACGGCAGGGACCCGGCCAACGTCGCCCTCGACTGGATGGTCGACAGGGGCTTCGTCACCGAGGGCGGCCCCGGCGCCGGCTAGTCCGGGGCCGGCCTGCTCGTCGAGCTCCGTCGCTGCAGCATCTCCGCCACGAGGAACGCCAGCTCCAGCGACTGGCTCGCGTTGAGACGCGGGTCGCACGCGGTCTCGTACCGGTACGGCAGGTGTTCGTCGCCGATCGCGTGGCTGCCGCCGAGGCACTCGGTGACGTCGTCGCCGGTGAGCTCGACGTGGACACCGCCGGGCACCGTGCCGAGCGCCCTGTGCACCTCGAAGAATCCCGTGACCTCGTCGATGACGTCGTCGAACCTGCGGGTCTTGAAGCCGTTGCCCGACTCGAAGGTGTTGCCGTGCATGGGGTCGCACACCCACACGACGGGATGGCCGGCGGCGTCGACCTTCTCGACGATCGCGGGCAGTGTGTCGCGTACGCGCGCCGCGCCCATGCGCACGACCATGGTCAGCCGGCCGGGCGTCGCGTCGGGGTCGAGCCGCTCCGCCAGCGTCACGGCTTCCTCGGGCGTGGTCGTGGGACCGAGCTTCACGCCTACCGGGTTGGCGATGCGAGCGGCGAGCTCCACGTGCGCGCCGTCGGGGCGCCGGGTGCGCTCGCCGATCCAGAGCAGGTGTCCCGACAGGTCGTAGAGGCTGCCGCGCTCCTCGCGGACGAGAGCGGTCTCGTAGTCGAGGAGCAGCGCCTCGTGGCTGGCGAACAGCTCGACACCGTGTGCGGGTCCCGACTCGAGGTCGACGCCGCAGGCGCGCATGAACGCGAGCGCGCGGTCGATGTCTGCCGCCATCTCCTCGTAGCGCTGGAGGACGGGACTGCTGCCGACGAAGTCGGAGTTCCACGCGTGCACGCGGTGCAGGCCGGCGAAGCCGCCCGTGGCGTAGGCCCGCACCAGATTGAGGGTCTGTGCGGCGACGTTGTACGCGCGTAGCATGCGCCGCGGGTCGGGTGCCCGCTCCTGCGCCGTCGGTCCGATCGCGTTGACGGCGTCGCCGCGGTACGACGGCAGCTCCACACCGTCGACGGTCTCGGTCGGGCTGCTGCGCGGCTTGGCGTACTGCCCCGCGATCCTGCCCACCTTGACGACAGGCACCGAGGCACCGTAGGTCAGGACGACCGCCATCTGCAGCAGCACCTTGACCTTGTCGCGGATCTGCTCGGCGGTCACCGACGCGAACGTCTCAGCGCAGTCGCCGCCCTGCAGCAGGAACGCCTCGCCGCGCGCGACCGCGGCGAGCCGGTCGCGCAGCTGGTCGCACTCGCTGGCCACGACGAGCGGCGGCAGCGCACGCAGGTCGTCACCCACCCGCGCCAGCGCGTCGGGGTCCGGCCAGCCCGGCTGCTGCTCCGCCGGCAGCTCGGCACAGGCGGTTCGCAGCAGGTCGACGGCGCTCGGGTTCACGTACCCAGGGTAATCGGCCCGGTCAGCGAGGTAGCACGTGCTCCTGGTCACCCACCCGCTCGGCGAGCGTGACCGAGGGTGGCGCATACCTCGCCACTGCCGCACGGAACGCCTCGACGTCGATCACCGCGTCGGAGACGTGCGACCGCAGGCGCTCGGGGATCGCGAGGGGGTCGTCCGGGTCCGTGATCAGCGCGTCGACGCCGCTCGGCAACGGTGCGCCGCGGTTGAGCCTGACGCCCACCTGCGCGGGCAGGTCGGTGCGGAACGCGCCCACGACCGGCTCGGGACGCAGGACGACGACGTGCCAGACAGACGGCCACGGCACCGTGACCGCGCCGAGGAGCACGCCCGCGCGGTCGACGCGGAGGCGCTGCGGACGCCGCATCGACCGGACGAGGCCGAGCACGAACGCGATGCCCCAGAAGACCAGGAGGAAGACCGGTACGTTCGAGTCACCATCGCCGACGAACCTGGAGCCGAAGTACGTCACGGCGCCGAACGCCATGAGCCCGACCAACGTGGCCATGCTGCCGCCCAACGACCGGCGACCGTAGAGCACGTAACCGTCGACGGGCGGTGTGGTAGACCCACCGAGTAGGCGTCCAAGGTCCATCAGAGTGCTCCGATCAGCCGCTCGACGACGCCCGCTCTGAGCAGCATGGTGACGCCACCGACGGCGAACGCACCGCCCGCGACGACGAACAGCACCGGCAGCACCCGCGCGCTGACCGCCCTGCCCGCGTACGCACGGGCCGGGTCCCTCGGGTCGTAGAGCACACCGACATTGTCGCCCACGCGATGCATCGGCGGGTTCGATCCGTTCTTGGCGACGGTCTGCACCTCACGGCCGTCGGTTGCGCGGAAGGCGAGCACCGGGTAGTGGATGTAATGCCCGCTGTTGTTGCTCCCCCGGCCGGAGTGCCACACCTTGCGCATGTCGGCGACGAGGCCTTCGCACCGCACGGCACGCCGGCGGAACGAGAGGAACTCCACGAGGGCACGGATGCCATGCAACACGAAGAGAGTGCCCACCACGGCGAACATCAGGGGCGCGAAGAGTGCGGGACCGAGGATGTCGTTCATACCCGCCTCCGACTCCCGCGACCGCCGGTCGGTTCGCCGACCGGGGCGGTCAACCGAAGAAGACCTCGGCCTCGGCGTAGCGCTCGACGGGCACGGTCTTGAGCTCGTCGACCGCCTCCGCGAGCGGAACGCGGACGATGTCGGTGCCGCGGAGCGCCATCATCGAGCCGAACGCGCCGTCGCGTACGGCGTCGATGGCGTGCAGGCCGAACCTCGTCGCCAGCACGCGGTCGAACGCGGTCGGGGTGCCGCCGCGCTGGATGTGCCCGAGCACGGTGCAGCGCGCCTCCTTGCCGGTGCGCCGCTCCACCTCCCGCGACAGCCACTCGCCGATGCCGCCGAACCGCACGTGCCCGAACGCGTCGAGCTCGGTGTCCTGGGTGACCATCTGCCCCTCGAGGGGCATCGCGCCCTCGGCGACCACGACGATCGGCGAGTAGCGGGTGCGGAACCGGTGCTCGATGTGCTCGCACACCTTCTCGACGTCGAACCCGTTCTCCGGGAGCAGGATGACGTTGGCGCCGCCCGCCATGCCGCCGTGCAGCGCGATCCAGCCCGCGTTGCGTCCCATGACCTCGACGATCAGCACGCGGTGGTGCGACTCGGCCGTGGTGTGCAGCCGGTCGATCGCCTCCATGACGATGTTGACCGCCGTGTCGAAGCCGAACGTGAAGTCGGTGGCGCCGAGGTCGTTGTCGATCGTCTTCGGCACGCCGACGACGTCGACCCCGCTCTCGTGCAGCTTGCGCGCGACCCCCAGGGTGTCCTCGCCGCCGATCGCCACGAGCGCGTCGACCTCGGCCTTGGCGAGGTTCTCGCGGATCCGCTCGAACCCGCCGTCGACCTTCGCCGGGTTGGTCCGCGACGAGCCGAGGATGGTGCCCCCGCGCGGGAGGATGCCGCGGACGCTGCGGACGTCGAGCGGGACGTAGTCGCTCTCCAGCGGACCCCGCCAGCCGTCGCGGAAGCCGTAGATCTCGTAGCCGTAGACGTCGACGCCCTTGCGTACGACGGACCGGATCACGGCGTTGAGCCCGGGGCAGTCTCCACCGCCGGTCAGCACTCCGACGCGCATAGCGTTCCTCTCTCGGGGATCTGAGGGGATGTGCGCGGGCCAGCCTAACGAGGCGCGGCGGCCGGCCTGGGCCGGGTGAGGAACGCGCGCAGCCGGTCCGCCCCGAGCGCCACCAGCAGGAGCGCGCCGAGCAGCACGGTCACCCCGATCGCGGTGACGTTCGCGATGGTCAACGCCCGCTGCATCGACATGACGAAGCTCGCCGCGAGCACCGCGCCCAGCAGGCTGCGGTAGCCGCCGAATGCGCTGGTGCCGCCGATCAGGACGGCGGCGAACCCGGCGAGGAGCAGCCAGCTCGTCGACCCCGCCGGCGCCGCGAACCGCATCGTCGATGTCTGGAGGATCCCTGCCATGCCCGCGAGCAGGGCCGCCGCCACGTGCATCGCGGCCCGGTGCAGGCCGTCGGGAAGCGGCGATGTGACCCTGCCGAAGATCGACATCGCGTCGACGGCCACCGCGATGAGGCTGACCATGACAAGCAGCAGCACGGTGATCGCGCCGGGCAGTGGGTTCTCCACCTGGCGGCCGGACGGTGACGCCACCATCCCGCCGAGTGCGGTCAGGACCAGCCCGGTGGCGAGCGTCGTGATCGCCGGGTGCAGGCCGAGCAGTCCGACCAGGGCCGCGTTGACGACGCCGAACATCGCGGCGACGACCAGACCGAGGAGCAGGCCCGACAGTCCGCCGCCATAGCTGAACGCGAGCCCGGAGAACATGGCGACGCCGGCGAGCGAGAGGTCGGGACTGCGTGCGCTCAGCGGCAGCGCCAGCCCGACGGCGAACAGCGCGGCCTGCGTCCAGCCCCCCACGTGGAGTCCGAGTCCCACCAACGGCGTCGGGCCGGCGACCGCGAGCACGACCAGCCCGATCACCATGAGCAGCAGCGCGACGCCCACGAACGGGCCGACGCCGGCCACGTCGCGGACGAGGCCGTGCGACGGCGTCGAGGGACGTACGGAAGGGGGTGGGACGAGGGGTTGACCTGCGGGAGATGGCTGCGTCACCCGCGTGATGATAGCCCTCTCAGCTCGCCCGCGGGTGCGCCTCGCCGTCTCCTGGGGCCGTGTCGGACGGTGCCTGCTTGAGCTCCTTGCGCTCCGCCCTGCGTGCCGCGTCGAGCTCGTTCTTGACCGTGTTGGCGTAGCGGTCGACGTACTCCTGGCCGGAGAGCTTCATGATCGCGTACATGACCTCGTCGGTCATCGCGCGCAGGACGTACCTGTCGTTGCCCATGCCCTCGTAACGGGAGAAGTCGAGCGGCTCGCCGAAACGCACGCTCACCGGCACGACCTTGGGGAGGTTCTTGCCGGGCGGCTGGGCCTCGCGGGTGCCGAAGATCGCGCACGGTACGACGGGGGCGTTGCCCTCGATCGCCATGCGCGCCACGCCGGTGTGACCGCGGTAGAGGCGCCCGTCGGGCGACCGGGTGCCCTCGGGATAGATGCCGAGGACGTCGCCCTGGTGCAGGACCTTCAGGCCGGCGCGCAGTGCCGCCTCGCTTGCCCGGCCGCCGGCCCGGTCGACGGGGAGCTGGCCGATCCCGCGGAAGAACGCGGCGGTCGCGCGGCCCTTGATGCCGCGGCCGGTGAAGTAGTCGGACTTGGCCAGGAAGGTCATCTTCCGCGGCACGAGGAACGGCAGGAAGACCGAGTCGGAGAACGACTGGTGGTTGCTCGCGATGATGACCGGGCCCTCGTCGGGGACGTTGTCCATGTCGTCGGCCCAGGGCTTGAAGGACACCGAGAGGACCGGCTTCAGGAACGCCTTCAACGTCGAGTAGAGCACCGCACCTCCCCAGTGGAAAGTGTCCTCTCAGCCCAGCGTTGCCGCCTGGTCAGGACATGTTCCTTCGGACGAAACCCTAGCCGAGACGGCGCCGGGCCGATACCTCGTCGCGCGCCGAGGGCCCGCCGCGGCGTCGCGCTCCGGACCGAAGCGTGCGACGATCGGACATCCGCGCGACAGGAGGACGCCGTGCCCGTACGCCCCGGGGCGGAGCCGTATCGCCACGACGGAGGGCCCGTCGGCGTCCTGCTGTGCCACGGCTTCACCGGGTCGCCGTACGCGCTGCGCCCGTGGGCCGAGCACCTCGCCGAGGCCGGTTACACAGTGTCGCTCCCCCGGCTGCCCGGGCACGGCACCAACTGGCGCGAGGCCAACCTGACCCGGTGGGAGGACTGGTACGCCGAGGTCGACCGTGCGTTCAGGGAGCTGCGCGGCGTCTGCGACCACGTCGCGGTCTTCGGGCTCTCCATGGGCGGGGCGCTCGCCCTGCTGCTCGCCGCGAAGTACGGCGACGAGATCTGCGCGGTGGTGCTCGTGAACCCCTCGATCCTCACCCTGGACAAGCGGCTCCGGCTGCTGCCACTGCTGCGTCTCACCGTCCCCTCGATCGGCGCCATCGCCGACGACATCAAGAAGCCGGGCGTCACCGAGCGCGCGTACGACCGCACCCCGATCAAGGCGTTCTACTCGGTCACCAGGCTCTGGGCAACCGTCCGCCGCCAGCTGGCCAGGATTCACCAGCCGCTCCTCGTCTTCCGCAGCCGCGAGGACCACATCGTCGAGCCGCTGAACACCGAGGTCATCCGGCGGCACGTCTCCTCGGCCGAGGTGGAGGTGCGGGTGCTGGAGAACAGCTACCACGTGGCCGTTCTCGATCACGACGCGCAGTCGATCTTCGACGAGTCGGTCACGTTCCTCGGCAAGCACGCGCCAGTCGCGGGACCATGAACCCATGGAGCGCGACAACGGCCTCGAGGCGAAGGCCTTCGCCTTTCTCGGCACGGCCGACCGCGCGGTCGCCGACGAGCTGCTGCGCGAGCTCGCCGACGAGGGCATCGCGGCGTACGCCGTCCCGGCCGACCCTGCCGAACGCCTCTACGTCGACCGCACGTCGCTCGCGTACGCCCAGGCCCTGCTGAAGCACCGCCTGTCCGACACGGACGACGCCGACGGGGCCTCCGGCGATGACGGGTCCTCCGACGACGAGACCTGGCAGCTCCTCGTCGCCGACTTCCACCGCGACGCGGACGGCGAAGGCGACCGCCCCTGGCCCGAGGCCGAGGACATCGACGAGTCCGACACCGCGACAGGCGACACCGACGACACCGCGAAGCGCACGCCCCGGGTCTCCGTCGTCCGCCTCGACCACGACGACGACGCCGAGCCCGAGCCCGACGAGGACCACTACATCCCGCCCGAGCCACCGCAGTTCACGTCGGGCGACCCCTGGATCAAGTTCGCCTGGGTGGCGATGCTGGCGTCCGCCTGCTACCTGATCGCCGGCATGGTCCTGGGCTGGAAGATGCCCGGCTGGGCCGCCCTCCTCTCGGCCGCAGGCTTCATCGGCGGCATCGTGACCCACGTCATCCGCATCCGCGACCCCCGCGAAGGCGACCCACCGTCCGACGACGGCGCGGTCGTCTGACCCGCGAGGACAACTGACCTTCGCTAGTCAGGTGTCGCCGTAATCGTGGGGGCGTTGGGTGTACTCGCGGCCCGCGGGTGAGGTCCAGGTGACGGATCCGTCGGGGTGGGCCTTCAGGGACCAGCCGGTGTTCTCGTCTTCCAGCACAGCACGACAATCACGAGCATTCCAGCTTCTACATCAGAACCTCACAATCATCATCAGGACACACGGTGCCGTTTGCAGAGGCAGTGCAGGTTCGCAGCCGCGGTGGGACCGCCCTTGCCCCAGGGGACCGTGTGGTCGAGCTCGGTCCGGCGGGCCTTGCGGGTGCAGCCGGGGAACCGGCACGTCACGTCCCTGGCCCGGATGTGGCGGGCGAGCCGGGCGCTGGGGGTGTACCGGGGTTCCGCGGCCGGCGGTGCCTCGACCGGAGTAGCGAGCAGTCCGGCGAGGTCCCCGGCCCGGTAGGTCTTGTCCCCGGCGGCGGCGAGGACTCCGGTGTCGCGGTCGTAGGCGAGCCGCCGCCAGGACACTCGCTCACCGGTGGTGAGCGCTCGCGCGGTGGACGCCGACACCGACCCGTAGCCGCGTAGGTCGCCGGGGGTGTCTCCGCCGTGGAGGGTGTCGACCGGGACGGTCACCTCGACCACGGTGGTGATGTTCCGACGCACGTGGTCGTCGAGGACGAGGTCGGTGAACGCGTCGAACCGCCGTTGCTCCAGGGTCCGGGTATCGCCGGGGATCTGCTGGTGGGCGAGGTCGTCGACCAGGTTGAAGACGGTGGTGGTCTGTTCCGCGGGTCCACGCAGGACGAGGACACCGGTCTCGCCGGGGTCGGGGCGGTGCCACAGGGTCCGGTCTTCGAAGGCGCGGTCCTGGTGTTCTTCGACCCCGGTGGGGTCGAACTTGGCGATGGCGTGGTTGATGCGGCCGCGGAACTGTCCGACGGGCAGGTCGGGGCGCCGCAGCGCGTACTCCTCCACCAACGCCGTGGTGTGGGGGTCGAGGTGTTCGACGGCGTCGGCGAGGACCCCGGACGTGCATCGCGGTGAGTTCCCCGGCGGCGAACAGCTTCTCCGTGGCGGGGAGCCGGTCACAGGTGATCCGGGAGACCGTAAGCCGGTCCGCGGCGGTGCCGGTCGCGATCCGCAGCACCGCCGC